>JBILIO010000197.1:0-2929 GCA_044349915.1 Sphingobacteriales bacterium
GAATTAGAAAACCTTTCGCCGGGCATTACTTATTCGCATGCCTTTAACAGCTTAGCTTTATCGAGATTTTGGAGATGGGGATTCCCTAGCAATGTAGGTCCTTATAAAAACTTGAATAAAATTTATCGTAATGTTTTTGAAACAATAAATATTACAGATATTAATACCACCACTGGATTACCAAATCAAAAAAAATATTTCAATACGATAGAAATTAATTCTAAATACAAAACCGTTTTAGCAAACAAAGATTTGTATTTATTTTATTTAGGTTCCTTTAATTCTGTTCAAAACTTTTCAAGTATGAGTAGCCTTAAAGATGGCGGATTGATGGTGTTTACAGAACGAGCCTTAGTTAGAAATTATTGCCATCAAATAGAATCTTACTATGTATTGAGCCCTAAAGTTATTTGGAACAATTACCTGAGTTTCGAAAGAATAATTGCAAACTATCAAACTGCAATTGATGTGCAAAGTAGCAGACCAAAAAACCAAACTGGTTATAGTTTTGCAACAGGTTTAGATATTCAATTGAGCAAATCGGCAGGATTATATTTAAGACAACGATGGATGGATTATAAAGACAGTAGTTATGCGAATGATCAATACAGGGGATTTGAAACTACGGTAGAAGTAAAAATGTTTTTTTAAAAAATGATGATGAACAAAAAAACGATATTTTTCTTTGTACTTGCCCTAGCAAGTTTACAAGGATATGCACAAAAAGGAAGGAAGCTTAGTTTTATTGGCGGTGCTAGGTCTTCGGTGTTTAGCAATGCCTTAAGCGTGAGCGATACCCTTGCCGATACCACAACTGCTAAAAATAATTACGGTGGTTATACGCTACTGGATTTAGGATTTAATATTCAACCGAATAAACAAACCGAAATTATGGGCATGTTCCGTATTAAAAATAATTACGGTGGTTTTTGGGGATCTGGTGTACAGTTTGATGTTAGACAATTGTGGGTTAAAGGAGTTGTTGGCAATGCCTTGAGATACCAAATAGGTGATTTAAATTTAAGACAAAGCCAATTCACTTTATACAATCATCATGCAGATCAATTAGATTCTATGCCGAGTGTTTTTAAGCTGCAACAAAACATTGTTTCTTACGAACAATTTTATCAAAACAATACTTGGAGAATGCAAGGAGCAAATGTTGATTTTGGTTTAAGCTTCTCTAAATTCTTAAAAGAAATTAATTTCAATGGATTTGTTACGCGATTGAATGCTACTAATTTTGCGAATGTGAATGAGCGTCTGATGACTGGCGGTAATATCAATATTTTACAAAGCAATCAATTTCGTTTTGGATATACTTACAACTCCACCTTCGATTTAAAAGGAACAACCGCTAATAATAATTTATTCAGCAATACCATACACACTTTTGATTGGTCTATCAATCATGCCATTGCACAAAACACGCTGAAACTTGCTGGCGAAGCGGGTATCAGCAATTGGAATTATACTGCCGACACTTTGGCGCCAGTATTAAACGATTATTTTGTGAATGCCTATGCTAAACTTTATTTAGCTTATTTTAATACCCACATTAGTGTAGGTTATTTAAATGTGGGCCCAGATTTTAGAAGTATTGGCGCGCAAAGCAAAGATGTAAACTACAATTCGCCTACCTTATTTTTCAATCGCTTTACCAACAATCAACAATTAAGACCCATTACTTTAATTGACATGATTGGCAATGAAAATATTTACAATAGAACTATCAGCACCTCGCTGGCTTCGGAGAACGAAGTTTTTAACGACATTCTTCCTTATGGTTTAGCTACTTTTAACAGAGTGGGCGCTTATGGAAAATTACAATTCCAAAGTAAAAACAAAATTCATGTTCAAGCCGAAGTTTACCGTTTAAACGAAATTAGGGGGCAAGGGTCGGATGCATTGAAAGCCTTTAGCCAAATAAAATTAAATAGCAAAATTCCATTCCATACTTTAATTGGCTTAGCAAATAAATTGGAAGTTCAATTAGGAATGCGTTTACAGCAAACTACTAGGAATAGTATTTATGCTAATGAAAATATCGATTATAAAAACTTGCAAGTAAGCTTGGGTTTGAACTATGAAATTATTCCTGATCTTGAATTGTTAGCGGGTTTTGTGCAACAACAAAATAACGGAAACAGTTTTATTACCGAAAGAAACGATTATTCGGAAGTTACTTATTTCAGAAATAGTAATTATAACCTTACACAACAAATAGCTGCTGTGGGTTTGCGTATTAATTTTAGTCCGAAAGCATATTTATGTGCTTTATTACAACAAAGTAGTTATCAAGATCGGTCGGAGCTCAATAACAATGCAATGGCTGATTTTAAAATCAATCAATTTGGTTTAATCTATAATATTCTATTATAATATGAAAAAGACATTATTATTATTTGTTGGCTTAGTGAGTATTGGACTGAGCGCCTGCAGGAAAGAAAATACTTTCGATGGCCCAAGTATCAACGAAATCAATAGCGAGTTTGCCATACTCGAATCATTTAAAGTTGATAAGGCAACGGCAGATTTTGAAAATAGCAATGCTATTTTTTCGGCGCGCTTTAATAAAATAGTTTCTTGGAAAATTACCATCAAAGGTTCTATTTCAAAAGCAACAAAAATTATTAGCGGCGAAAGTAAAGTGATAGACGCGAGTAATGCCACATGGAATGGCTCGACTACGCTATTCCCTTTATTTAAAACAGAGAATTGCACCGCAACGCTGTTAATCGCTAGCGAAAACGATAGTGCCAGCACCACCATTAGTATTTCAAAAACTAAATTGCTTCCTAGCGGCGCAAGAATGGTTGCCAATTTCGAAAATGGCTTAGACCCAAAATGGACTAAGTTTTTTCAATCAGGTGCAAGCATGGAATGTTTGGTAAAGGCAGATAATTTTGCACCAGAAGGCACAAAATAC
>JBILIO010000198.1:0-2921 GCA_044349915.1 Sphingobacteriales bacterium
AATTTGGCACCATCCATTCTCCATCCCATACATTTTTCTTTTGATGGTCGTCATAAACTACCATGTAGCCATTCACATGGTGAATAATTTTTCTATTGCCTGGAACAAATTCTATGGTTTTGACATATTGATTTTTAGGAATCTCAAATGGAATCTTCATGATCCAATAACGATCTTTATTATCTCCTTTTAATAAATATTTTTTAGGCATCTTGAGTACCAAATCTGGTTTAGCAATTTGAGAGCCCTTTGGAAAAACGGGAAAGTTTGGTTTTAGTTTTGCGCTGCCTTCTTTAGCTCCTTGCGCTAACCAAGCAGTAATCATTTTTTTATCGCGATCTGTTAAAATCAGTTCCCCTACAAAGTGCGAATAGCTTGCATCTGCAGGCCAAGGTGGCATAATTCCTAATCTTACCACTTTTTCAATTGTTTTCTTTTTACGATAAACTTCTGCGTAATTGGTTAATGGAAATGGGCCCGATTCTCCGGGTCGGTGACAATTGCTGCAATTCTTATAAATAATTGGCGCAACATGTTCGTTGAAAGAAATTGCTGCAGGTAATTGAAATGTTGAGCTGTCATTCGAATTACTACTCGTATTGTTTTCTTTATTGCTATTCGGTCTATTACAAGCTGCAATAATTAACAAAAATAAGAGGAAGCTATTTTTCATCTTTCTATATAACAACCAACAGCATTGGTTTTGCTAATTTTTATTTTTTCATTTTTTAACACTGCATTCATCGCGTCCATTAAATAATAATGCGTTGCACTTGCTTTTAGTTGCGTTAATTCTGTTGCCCAATCGTCTATTGCTCCTTGGTATACTTTTTCGTTTTGCGCATTAAACAAAACTACTTCGGGTGTAGTGCTTGCTTTAAATTGGGTGCTAAAATAATAGCCAGTATCTACTAATAATGGCAATGTTAATGGAAACCTTTTAGCGTAGTCGCGGATGGCTACTGAATCGTAGAGCTTTCCAGAAATTACGGCATAAAATTGCAATCCAGAATCTACGAATTGCGCCTGTAATTGATTTATCGTTAAGGTATAATTTTCGCTCAAAGGACATTCGGGTGCTAAAAAAATATACACTGTTCCTCTTTTACCCGCCATGGTATCTAATAGAAACGCACGATGGTCGTAAGTTTCAAAAATAATTTTTTCTTTTTGACAGGCAGTAAAAAGAATACCACCAAGCAAAATAATCGTTAAAAAATTACTGAAGTTTTTCATTATTTTCATGTCTTTCTTTATCCCTATTAGTTTTTTTAGCTAAATTTTTATGGAATGCATCGGTTAAATTAACACCCGTTTGATTAGCTAAACAAATTACAACAAATAGCACATCGGCTAATTCGTCGGCTAAATTTATTTCTTCTTCTTTATTTTTAAATGATTGTTCGCCGTATTTTCTAGCAATAATTCTAGCCACCTCTCCTACTTCCTCTGTTAAAATAGCCATGTTAGTTAATTCATTGAAATACCTAATGCCATTTGTTTTGATCCATTGATCAACTAAATTTTGTGCGTCTTTAATTTCCATATTAATGTCTTTCTTTATCTTTAGTGTCCATGATAATTGTAACAGGACCATCATTCGTAAACGTGATTTGCATATCCGCACCAAATAGTCCAGTTTCAATTTTACCCGGCAGCAATTCTTTAAAACAAGTAATTGCGGATTCGTATAATGGAATTGCAATTTCAGGCTTTGCCGCTTGTATAAATGAAGGCCTATTCCCTTTTTTAGTTTGAGCAAATAATGTGAATTGACTAACCAACAAAATAGAGCCACCAATATCCTGAACAGATTTATTCATCAGGCCAGCTTCATCTGCAAATATGCGCATCGAAACAATTTTATTGCAAAGCCAATCGATGTCTGTAAAATTATCTTCGGATTCAATACCAATCAACACCAATAACCCTTGCTCAATTTTAGCATGGCACTGCTGATTGATATTAACAGCTGCATGATTGACTCTTTGAACTACCGCTCTCATTTAATAAACTTATCTGCGATTATCTTCGTTTGCCATAATACTAAGATAGCTTTCGTATCTAGGAATCGCAATAACCCCTTTTTCATAGGCTTCTTTTACTGCGCAATTGGGCTCGTTGAGGTGTTTGCAATTATGAAATTTACAGCGACTCATTACTTTTTTCATTTCTGGAAAATAATGCGCTAATTCTTCGTTGGGAATATCTACCACCCCTAATTCTCTAATACCCGGTGTGTCGATAATATAGCCCCCCATTTCTAATGGGTGCATTTCTGCAAATGTTGTTGTATGAATCCCTTTTTCGGAAGCGGCAGAAATAGTGGAGGTGCGAATAATAGCACTAGGAATTATTTGATTGATTAGCGTCGATTTTCCTACACCCGAATGCCCCGAAAGCAAAGAGGTTTGGCCTGCAATTTGATTTTTTAATTCCGCTATCCCGATTAATTTCAATGCAGAAATTTTTCGACAAGGGTAACCAATTTTTTCATACAACTCAATTACTTCCTCTAAAAAAGCAAGGTCTTCGTCGTCGTATTGATCTATTTTATTGAATAATAAAACAACAGGAATATGATATGCTTCTGCGGTTACTAAAAAACGATCGATGAAACCAAATGAAGTGCGGGGTTTACTCAAAGTTACCACCAATAAAGCTTGGTCTATATTTGAGGCAATTATCTGCGTTTGTTTAGATAAATTTATAGACTTGCGAATGATGTAGTTTTTTCTTTCTGCTAAATCGTAAATTATACCCGTTCTCGCTTCAGATTCTTCATCTATTTCAACACTTACCTGATCACCAACTGCAATTGGATTAGTTGTTTTAATTCCTTTGGTTCGAAATTTGCCTTTAATTCTACAATCGAGTACCGCACCATCTTCTAATTGAACATGGTACCAACTGCCGGTAGA
>JBILIO010000199.1:0-2908 GCA_044349915.1 Sphingobacteriales bacterium
AGGCTACAATTTCTTTCAATACACCAGCGCGCTTACTCGTATTTAATGTTTCTTTCGAAAAATTTACAGCAATCAGCGTAGCATTTGTTTTTTTATTAATTAACAGTCCTTCGTAAAAAGGCAGCGAATAAAATTGTTGTTGAATGCTATCGGCAGCCAATTGATTTTTAGCTGGCTCGGGCATTATTTGCTCTACTACGAATTGCGCATTGCTGGTATCTTTCTTTAAATTGAAAGCATGACTAATGGAAAGTACATTGGTAATTCCGGTTATTTTTTTTAAATCATTCGACAGTTTTTGCCAGTCATTTAAAAATTGTTGCTCGAATATTTTTTCGGATTGCAAGCCAACCACCAATACAGTTCCATCTTCGCCATATTGCTGTTTAAAATTTTCGTAGGCTACAAAAGAAGGCGCATTAATAGGCAATACTTTAGCACCTGCAAAAGACAATTCCACGTCTTTGCCTTTGTAAAGCATAAAAGAAGTAATTAATAAGCTGATAATCAGCATTATTATTCTTCTTTTCAATATCAAATCCGCAAATTTAGTCCACATGATCACCAGCTTTTGGCTATTCGATAGAATAGCATTTAAAAATTGTTGCAAAATGCAATTTTTTTAGCACAATTAGTAGTTTAAGGCGGTTCTAAAATCCATTTTCAGACTATTTTTTCAGCTTTTTACAATAAATCTGTTGTATTTTTGTTATTTAATTCTAATCTGGCTTTTCATGAAGAAATTGTTTGCCTTTGTACTGTTGATGATTACCGCTGGCCATACTTGGTCGCAAAGTTTAAGTATTGGCAGTTGGCAAACCCACATGGCATATGCGCAGGCAATCGATGTTTTCGAAAGCAAACAACATTTAACGGTGGTCTCAAATTTTGGAGTCTTTAATTTAGATACCAAAGATTCGAGTTTAACGGTGCTTTCTAAATTAGATGGTTTAACCGAAGTAGAAATTACCTGTGCCGCATACGATCCTCAAAATGATGCGGTAATTATTGGTTATAAAAATACCAATATCGATATCATCAAAGCAAATACCATTATCAATGTTAACGATATTTTAAAGAAAAGTATAGTTGGTTTAAAAGTGATTAATTCAATAGATGTGATAGATGGTATCGCTTATATTAATTGTGGATTTGCAACAGTCTTGTATGATATTGCTAAGCTAGAAGTAAAAGACACTTATTATTTAGGAAACAACGGAAGTAATTTAGCGGTGTATAATATGGCGGTCTTAAATGGCAAGTTATATGCAGCAACCGATAGTGGAATTTTAGAAGCAGACTATAGCAATACCAATTTAGCAAATTACCAAAACTGGCGTAAACACAACATTACAGACAGTATACCAACCGGTAAAGCGGCAAAATTAATGGCCGTATTTGCTGGAAAATTAGCGGCTTATGTAAATAATAAAACCCTAATTTATGATGGACAAGTTTGGCGAATGCCTTCGGTAATTTATCAAGGAGGTGCTAAAAGATTAATGAGCGATGCCAATCATTTATTAATTGTAAATGAAATTGGTGTAACAGTTTATGATGCAAATTTATTAGCAGTTGATATTTATACTTCTCCAAATTATATTCCTTCGGTGCGTGCAGCGAGGTACGATAAAAAAGGACAATTATGGATTGCTGATTTTTATCAAGGCTTGTGTAAATATGACGGCGTAAATAAACCCTATGCTGCATCTTATGTACCCAATGGTCCGTATAATGTAAGTGCTAGGCGATTAGCTATAAAAAATGGTAAGCTTATTGTTGCTTCGGGTTCGGTTGGCGATAATTATACCAATAAATTTATTCGTAATGGAATTTACACTTACGATAAAGGTGTTTGGCGCAATTATAATTACTTGAATTATTCGGTGATGGATTCGTTTTACGATTTCACCTCGGTTGTTTTTGATAATAAATTGAATAAAGAATATTACGGCACATTGTGGAAAGGCTTGTTAGAATTCGAAAATAATGAGTTCGTAAAAAATTATAGTTTTCATAATTCTACTTTAGGTGAGGCACTCGGAAACGACGGCCAGTACCGTGTTTCGGGCATGGCGATTGATAGTAAAAATCAATTATGGGTAGCAAATCATTGGGCAGAAAAACCAATTTCGGTAAAAAAAGCAAATGGTACTTGGCAAAACTTTGAATTCCCGGGTGTGTTTGGAGAACTTAAATATGTAGCAGATATTACCATCGATCGCTATGATCAAAAGTGGGTAGTGATTCCATCTAGTAATGCGATATTGGTTTTCAAAGAAGGCACCAACGGGAAAGTAGTCTATAAAAAATTAACTGCTGGCCAAGGCGCTGGAAATTTACCAAAAGATGCCACCGAAGTGTTTGCCATAACCGAAGATTTAGATGGCCGCATATGGGTTGGAACAAATGCAGGCGTGGTGGTATTTTATAATCCATCTGCCATTTTGCAATTTGGTGCAGACATTGATGCGCAACCAGTTCGAGTAGTCGATGGAGAATTTGTACAATATTTATTAGCATCCGAAACAGTTACTTGTATTAAAGTAGATGGCGCGAATAGAAAATGGATGGGCACTAAAAATGGTGCTTGGTTGTTTTCGGATGATGGCGCACAGCAGATACATTATTTCAACACCAGCAACAGTCCGCTGTTAGCCAATAAAATCAATGATATTGCCATTAATGCAGAAAACGGAATTGTGTATTTCGCAACCGACAACGGTATTGTTTCTTATCGAAGCGATGCAACCAAAGGTTACGAGGTCAACCTCGATCAAGTAAAAGTATTTCCTAATCCAGTCAAAGAAAATTATGAGGGCATCATTGCTATTCAAGGCTTAGTTAATAATGCAGAAGTAAAAATTACCGACATCAATGGGAAGTTGGTATTTAGAACATTTGCAAA
>JBILIO010000039.1:0-10930 GCA_044349915.1 Sphingobacteriales bacterium
CGCCAAATAAATAATACCTTTTGAAAAATCTGTTAACACATCCTATTATTCCAATCATTACCGAAGTAGCGCAAGAACGCAAAGTAGCGGTTTATGTGATTGGTGGATATGTGCGCGATTTATTATTGAACAGAAAATCTAAAGACATCGATTTTTTAATTATTGGAAATGGAATTGAATTTGCCGAAGCAGTTGCATTAAAAATTGGCAATAAAACGGCCGTCAATGTTTTCAAAAATTTTGGTACGGCCATGCTCAATTACAAAGGCTGGGAAATAGAATTTGTGGGTGCCAGAAAAGAATCTTATCGAAACGATTCGCGCAAACCCATTGTTGAAGATGGCAATTTACAAGACGACCAAAACAGAAGAGATTTTACCATTAATACCCTCGCCATTAGTTTAGCAAAAATAAACTATGGTAAATTAATTGATCCATTCGATGGCATGAAAGACATCGAGCAAAAGCTGATTAGAACACCGCTTGAGCCTAACGTAACCTTTTCCGACGACCCACTGCGCATGATGCGTGCCATTCGTTTTGCAGCGCAATTAAATTTTAAAATTGATGCGGCTGCTTTGCAAGCCATCACCGAAAATAAAGAACGCATTCAAATTGTTAGCAAAGAACGCATCACCGATGAGCTCAATAAAATAATGCTTTCGGCAAAACCTTCGATTGGATTTGAACATTTATTTAATACCGGTCTTTTGCAAATCATATTTCCGGAAGTTGCCAATTTGCATGGCGTAGAAACCATCAATGGTAAATCACATAAAGATAATTTTTACCACACTTTACAAGTGCTCGATAATATTTGCGAACACACTGATGATTTGTGGTTAAGATGGGCTGCTTTATTACATGATATTGCAAAGCCTGCTACTAAACGCTTTGAACCCGAACATGGTTGGACCTTTCATGGGCACGAGGATAAAGGCGCCCGCATGGTTCCTAAGATTTTTAAAGAGTTAAGATTACCGCAAAACGAAAAAATGAAGTTGGTACAAAAATTGGTATTGCTTCATTTAAGACCCATTGTATTGGCGCAAAATACAGTAACCGATTCGGCAGTAAGAAGATTATTATTCGAAGCAGGCGAAGATATTGACGCGCTCATGATTTTGTGTAATGCAGATATCACTACCAAGAACGAATACAAGGTCAAAAAATATAAAAACAATTTCGAGCTGGTCAAAGAAAAAATTATCGAAGTAGAAGCCAAAGATCAATTAAGAAATTGGCAGCCACCAATCGATGGTAACGACATTATGCAAGCTTTTGGTTTAGCTGCTGGTAAAGAAGTTGGTTTACTTAAAAACGCGATTCGTGAAGCCATTTTAGAAGGAGTAATACCGAACGAAAAAACAGCCGCTATCGAATTGATGATGGCGGAAGGAAAAAAATTAGGTTTAATTGCAAAATAATTGCGATTCGAAGAAAAAAATAATTAATTTGTAAATAGCAAAGCATTCAATCGTTTTACATTATGGCGATATATAAATTTAAAATCACTTTCGAAGATTACGACGAAGTGTGTCGAGAAATAGAAATAAAATCTAATCAAAGTTTTGAAGATTTGCATCGTGCAATACACGCTGCCATTGGATTTGATGGAAAAGCAAATAGTAGCTTTTACATGAGCAACGACCAATGGCACAAAGGCAAAGAAATTACCTTAAACGAATCTTCTATAAAAGATGCTGCAAAAACGGTATTGATGGAAAAATCAATTCTGAAAAATTTCATTATCGATCCTCATCAAAAAATATATTATATTTTCAATTTAGAAAAACCTTGGACTTTTTATATTCAGTTAGTGAAAATTACCGTTAACGAAGACCCGAAACTCCAATATCCTTTATGTACTAAAACAACTGGCATTGCACCAAAGCAGTTTGGCAATACCCCCATTATTCCAACCGTAGCCAACGACGACCTCGATTTCTTAAATGAATTTGGATTGGGCGAAGAAGACGAAGAAGAAGTAGATGCAATGGGCATAGAAGCGAATCCAGATGAACCTTCAGACGAACAGGAGGAAGAAGAACCTTCCGAATTTGATGATGTTCAAGACGAAGACTTTAACCAAGAAGAAGACTAAATTGAAGGCTACGCTAATTGTTATTTCAGGCCCTACTGCTGTTGGCAAAACAGCTTTAGCCATTCAATTAGCACAGCATTTTAAAACCGAAATTATCTCTGCAGATGCGCGTCAATTTTACCGCGAAATAAGTATAGGCACCGCTAAACCAAATGCCGACGAACTTGCGCAAGCAACACACCATTTTATAGATTCCCATAGCGTAAGCGAAGTAGTAGATGCGGGCAATTTTGAAAAAATTGCCTTAGCTAAATTGAACGAAATATTTTCGGAACATGCATACGCCATTTTAGTAGGCGGCTCAGGCTTATATACCCAAGCCGTTTGCGAGGGTTTAGATGAATTAACTTTTAGAGATGATGCACTGCGTGCAAGTCTGCAAACAAAAACAACCGAAGAACTTCAATCAACACTGTTAAGTTTAGACCCCGAGTATTACGCAATAGTTGATGTTCAAAATAAACAAAGAATGATGCGGGCCATTGAAGTTAGTACACTCAGTGGCAAAGCTTATTCGAGCCATTTAACCGGCAAGAAAAAACAAAGAGATTTTACGATTATCAAAATTGCCATTACCGACGAGCGTGCGAAACTTTACGAAAAAATAAACAAAAGAGTTGATCTAATGATGGCAGCTGGTTTAGTGGAAGAAGTAAAAAATAACCTAGCCTACCGCGCATGTTATGCGCTGAAAACCGTTGGATACAAAGAGATTTTTGACATGCTTGATGGGCAAACATCGCTCGAGCAAAGCATCGAAGCCATTAAACAAAATACCAGAAGATTTGCTAAACGCCAATTAACCTGGCTGCGCAGAGATCCCGAATACCAATGGTTTGCCTACCACGAATTCGAAAAAATCAAAGATTATATTTTAGCACAACAAATTTGATGCTGAGCAAAATACTAAAGCCCTATTTCCAGATTGAAAAAATAGTATTGCAATTTATTGCAGCCGAATTTTTTATTCAATTAGTGAATGCTTCTTTTATGATGATTCTCAATATTTATTTGTCAAAAAAAGGATATGAAGATCATCAAATTGCAGACTTTATTTCTTTAAGATTTTTAACAGTGATGTTGTTGGCATTTCCTTTAGGATTATTTATCAAAGGAAGAAACTTAAAACCCTTATTTTATATCGCAGCCATTGGTGTTTTTGTTTTCAGTATCGGTATTTTACTTGCTGCAGAATTCAAGCAAATTGATATGATATACACCAGTGCTGCACTTTGGGGCATGTGCTATGGCATTGTTCAGGTGTTAGCGCTTCCCTTTATTATTCGAAATGCTTCAGAAAAAACAAAAACAGCGGCTATTTCTTTGAGCTATGCAACGTATAGTTTAGCTATGATTTTGGCCGGAATAATCATTTTTGTGCTCAACCATTTCAATCCACTATATTTTGATGAATTTAAATGTCTTTTATTGTTAGCCCTTTTATCTGGTATTAGTATTTATTTTGTTTTTAAGATGCAACAAAAAGAAGTGATTCCTGCATTCGAGGGAAGTCGACTCAGCCTCTCCGGCTTCGACTGGGGAACGATCGCCTTTGCCATGACACCTTCGTTGCTTTTAGCGATTGGCGCTGGCTTAACGATTCCATTCATTAATTTGTTTTTCTTTAAAGTATTTAAAATGGAATCCGATAATTTTGCCCTGCTCAATAGCTTCTCTTCTATTACCGTTGCTGGCGCTGCTTTATTAGTGCCGCATGTTCGGGCAAAATATGGTTATAAAATTGCCATCACGCGCACACAAAGTATTGCAGTAATTTCTTTGGCGCTGTTGGCTTGTACCGAGTTCTACGCTACATTCGAATACAGCCTTTACTTTGCCATATTCTTTTTTCTAATTAGACAGCCCTTAATGAATATGGCCGCACCCGTAAGTTCGGAGCTAGTGATGCAATACGTAGGACCAAAAAACCAAGAAATTATTTCTGCCTTAACTGCCTCAATTTGGTCGGGGAGTTGGTTTTTCTCTGCACTTATTTTTTCGGTGCTTCGCAAAAATGGTTTTGCCTATGCCAATGTGTTTTTAATCACTGCCGGCATTTATGCCATTGCTGTTTTATGGTATCACTTTTTAATCAAAGCACACCTCGCAAAAGAGCAAATTAAAAATTAAGCTTGTGCCGTTGGCCCGCCAAAACTCAATGGGAATGCTTGTTCCTCGAGTTTCACTTTTCCATGCACTTCCTCGTATTTACGAAGGTTATCGGTTAATGCTGCTAATAATCTTTTGGCATGTTGCGGCGTTAAAATAATTCTTGCCTTTACTTTTGCTTTTGGAACACCTGGCATCATGCGAATAAAATCTAGTACAAACTCTGCATTAGAATGCGTAATGATGGCTAAGTTTGAATAAATTCCTTCGGCAATTTCTTCCGATAATTCTATGTTAATTTGATTGGGGTCGTTGATCTCTTCCATTTTTTTTGATTGATTAAAATTAAATATAAAGATATATTTCTTTTTATGTAGACATAAAATTTAAAAACAAAAAACCCCACAATGAAGCGGGGTTTTTTGGAATTTTATTTAAAAAAGACTAGTCTTCTTTAGAAGCTAATAAAGCTTCGTATTCTTCTTTAGATCCTACAATCATGCGATCGTATTTTCTGATACCAGTACCTGAAGGAATTAAGTGACCTACGATCACATTTTCTTTCAAGCCTAATAAACTATCCATTTTACCGTGAATTGCTGCCTCATTCAATACCTTTGTAGTTTCCTGGAAGGAAGCTGCAGAGATGAATGATTTAGTACCCAATGATGCTCTTGTAATACCTTGTAACAATGGTCTTGAAGTTGCAGATACTGCATCTCTAGATTCCACTAATTTTTGGTCTTTACGTTTCAACACCGAGTTTTCATCGCGTAGTTTACGAACAGTAATAATCTGACCCGCTTTTACATTTGGAGAATCTCCTGGATCGGTTACTACTTTTTTGTCGTAGATCCAATTGTTCTCTTCCATGAAATCAAATTTATCAGCTGATTCTAATTCTAAGAATTTAGTATCTCCTTGGTCTTCGATAATTACTTTCTGCATCATCTGACGAACAATTACTTCGAAATGTTTGTCGTTGATTTTTACACCTTGTAAACGGTAAACTTCTTGTACTCCATTTACTAAGTATTCTTGTACTGCAGAAGGTCCTTTAATCGAAAGAATATCTGAAGGTGTGATAGAACCATCAGACAATGGCATACCCGCTTTGATAAAGTCGTTATCTTGAACTAAAATGTGTTTCGATAAAGAAACTAAATACTTTTTAGAAGTACCATCTTTTGGTTCGATAATAATTTCTCTGTTACCACGCTTCACACCACCTAAAGTTACTACACCGTCGATTTCTGTTACAACCGCTGGATTAGAAGGGTTACGCGCCTCGAATAATTCTGTTACACGAGGTAAACCACCTGTAATATCTCGGGTTTTACCAGTTGAACGAGGAATTTTTACGATTACTTGTCCTGCAATTACTTTATCGCCTTTGTCTACTGCGATATGCGCACCTACTGGAATGTTATACGATTTAATAACCTCTTTCTTATCAACAATTTTAATAGAAGGATTTTTTGTTTTATCACGACTATCAATAATTACTTTTTCTTTGTGACCTGTTTGTTCATCAGACTCTTCGCGGAAAGTGATTCCTTCTTCAATAAATTCGAAATCAATTTTACCATCAAACTCAGAAATAATTACTGCGTTGTATGGATCCCATCCGCAAATCACATCACCTTTTTTCAACTTCTGACCATCTTTAATGTAAAGATGTGCACCGTAAGGAATGTTATTTGTCATGATAATACGACCAGATTTTTCATCTACGATTCTGAATTCACCTGAACGACCTAACACTACATCTGTTTTGCCTTCTTCTGTTTTCAATTGTACCGTACGAATTCCTTCTAGTTCAATTCTACCTTCAAACTTAGCTACGATTGTTGATTCTGCAGCAATGTTAGATGCAGTACCCCCAACGTGGAAAGTTCTTAATGTTAACTGAGTACCTGGCTCACCAATTGATTGTGCTGCAATAACACCAACCGCTTCTCCCATCTGCACCATACGGCCAGATGCTAAGTTACGACCGTAGCATTTTGCACAAACACCGCGCTTCGCTTCACAAGTTAATACCGAACGAATCTCTACTGCTTCTACTGTTGAAGTTTCGATTTTCTTTCCAATTTCTTCTGTGATTTGTGCACCTGCTTCTACTAATAATTCACCGGTAACTATATCAAATACATCATGAACAGAAACACGACCTAATAAACGATCGTATAATGGCTCGATGATTTCTTCGTTGTCTTTTAATGCTGAAGTAAGAATTCCTCTTAAAGTACCGCAATCTGGAACGTTTACGATCATGTCTTGTGCAACATCCACTAAACGACGAGTTAAGTAACCCGCATCAGCTGTTTTCAAGGCAGTATCGGCCAAACCTTTACGCGCACCGTGAGTAGAAATAAAATACTCTAATACCGAAAGACCTTCTTTAAAGTTTGATAAAATTGGATTCTCGATAATCTCTCCACCCGAACCAGATTTTTGTGGCTTCGCCATCAAACCTCTCATTCCACATAACTGACGAATTTGCTCTTTAGAACCACGCGCTCCAGAATCTAACATCATGTATACTGAGTTAAATCCTTGGTTGTCGGTTGCTAATTGCTTCATCACATTATCTGTCAATCTTGAATTGATACGAGTCCAGATATCGATGATTTGGTTGTAACGCTCGTTGTTGGTAATGAATCCCATGTTGTAGTTACCCATTACTTCTTCTACTTCGTCAGAAGCTTTCTTAATTAAACTTGCTTTTTCTGCAGGAATAGTTAAGTCTTGAAGGTTAAACGATAAACCACCACGGAATGCCATTTTAAATCCTAATTCTTTTATATCATCTAAGAATCTTGCTGCACGATCCATACCGGTTGTTTTCACAATGTCTCCGATAATATCACGCAAAGATTTTTTGGTCAACAACTCGTTGATGTATCCCATTTCTGTTGGCACTACTTGGTTGAATAAAACCCTACCAGTTGTAGTTTCAATAATTCTTTGAACAAACTCTCCATTCTCTACTGTTTGAGTTTTTACTTTAATGAATGCGTGCAAATCTAATTGACCTTCATTCAATGAAATAACTACTTCTTCTGGAGAATAAAAAATTCTGTCTTGTCCTTTAATCACATGTCCTGGCTCAGTTCTTCTACCTTTTGTCATGTAGTATAAACCAAGTACCATGTCTTGTGATGGTACGGTAATTGGCGTACCATTTGCAGGGTTCAAGATGTTATGTGAGGCAAGCATCAATAATTGTGCTTCGGCAATTGCCGCATTACCCAATGGTAAATGTACCGCCATCTGGTCACCGTCAAAATCGGCGTTGAACGCTGTACAAACTAATGGATGTAATTGAATTGCTTTTCCTTCAATTAATTTTGGTTGGAAAGCTTGGATACCTAATCTGTGCAAAGTAGGTGCACGGTTTAATAATACCGGATGACCTTTCAATACATTTTCTAAAATATCCCAAACAATTGGATCTTTACGATCTACAATTTTCTTAGCAGATTTTACTGTTTTAACCACACCTCTTTCTATCATTTTGCGAATGATAAATGGTTTGAATAATTCAGCTGCCATATCTTTTGGTAAACCACATTCGTGTAGTTTCAAAGTAGGCCCAACAACAATTACCGAACGTGCAGAATAATCGACACGCTTACCCAATAAGTTTTGACGGAAACGACCTTGTTTACCTTTTAAAATATCTGATAAAGATTTCAACGCACGGTTACCTTCTGTTTTCACAGCGTTCACTTTACGAGAGTTATCAAATAATGAATCGACTGCTTCTTGAAGCATACGTTTTTCATTTCTTAAAATAACTTCTGGTGCTTTGATTTCAATTAATCTCTTTAAACGATTATTTCTAATAATTACACGACGGTATAAATCATTTAAATCTGAAGTTGCAAAACGGCCACCTTCCAATGGAACCAATGGACGTAGCTCAGGAGGAATAACTGGCACAATTTTTACAATCATCCATTCTGGACGATTTTGAATGTGTTTGTTTGCTTCTCTGAATGCTTCTACAACTTGTAAACGTTTTAATGCTTCGTTCTTTCTTTGTTGAGAAGTTTCGGTATTAGCTTTGTTTCTTAAATCATAAGAAAGTTCATCTAATTTAATTCGACTCAATAAATCTTCAATAGCTTCCGCACCCATTTTGGCGATGAATTTATTTGGATCTGTGTCATCTAAATATTGATTTTCTTTTGGTAAAGTATCTAAGATATCTAGGTACTCTTCTTCCGTTAAGAAATCCATTTTATTGATTCCGTCTTGTTCTTTAAGACCAGCTTGTATGACTACATAACGCTCGTAATAAATAATTAAATCTAGACGCTTAGTAGGTAAACCTAATAAGTATCCGATTTTATTCGGTAAAGAACGGAAGTACCAGATGTGTGCAACCGGAACTACAAGGGCAATATGTCCCATGCGCTCACGACGAACTTTCTTCTCTGTAACTTCTACACCACAACGATCACAAACGATACCTTTGTAACGAATACGTTTGTATTTACCGCAATGACATTCGTAATCCTTTACTGGACCGAAAATACGCTCGCAAAACAAACCATCACGCTCCGGCTTGTAAGTACGGTAGTTGATCGTTTCAGGTTTTAAAACCTCTCCACTAGAACGCTCCAAAATTGCTTCGGGAGATGCTAAACTAATGGTGATCGAGGTGAAATTACTTTTGATCTTATTTTCTTTTTTATATGACATATCTTTCAATTAAATTATAAAATGATGAATTTAAAAATGCTGCCTGTCGAATCGATTGATGCGACAGGCAAAAATTTCTAATTAATCTAGTGTAATATCCAAACCTAAACCTCTTAATTCGTGAACCAATACATTGAATGATTCTGGAACGCCTGGAGTTGGTAAGTTATCACCTTTCACAATTGCTTCATATGTTTTCGCTCTTCCAATTACATCATCAGATTTAACGGTTAAGATTTCTTGTAGGATATTAGCTGCACCAAATGCCTCTAATGCCCAAACTTCCATCTCACCAAAACGCTGACCACCAAATTGTGCTTTACCGCCTAATGGTTGTTGTGTAATTAATGAATACGGTCCGATAGAACGAGCATGCATTTTATCATCCACCATATGTCCTAATTTCAACATATAAATGATACCAACTGTTGTTGGTTGATCGAAACGCTCTCCTGTACCACCATCATGAAGATAAGTTCTTCCTGAAGCTGGAACATTTGCTTTACTCACCCATTCTTCTACTTCGTCATGAGATGCTCCATCAAAAATTGGCGTAGCAAATTTTACACCCAATTCTTTTCCGGCCCAACCTAAAACGGTTTCGTAAATTTGACCAAGGTTCATACGAGAAGGTACACCAAGTGGATTCAATACGATATCTACTGGAGTTCCATCTGCTAAGAAAGGCATATCTTCATCTCTCACAATACGAGCAACAATACCTTTGTTACCGTGTCTACCCGCCATCTTATCACCTACTTTTAATTTACGCTTTTTAGCTACATAAACTTTTGCCATTTGCACAATTCCTGCAGGCAATTCGTCTCCTACACTGATTGCAAATTTCTTACGACGGTAAGCACCCAATTCCTCATTCAATTTAATGTTGTAGTTATGCAACAATAATTTTACTTGGTCATTTTTGTCTTCGTCTGTAGTCCATTTAGTAGGGTTGATGTTTTTGTAATCTAACTCCGCTAAAATTTTCTGTGTAAACTTAACGCCTTTAGCAATTAATGGTTCTTTGTAAACACTATTCACTCCTTGTGAAGTTTTAGCGCCTATTAAAACAAATAATTTATCTACTAAAGTATTTTTTAATTGATCGTTAGTTGCGTTGTGCTCTTTTTCGATTTTGTCAAGTATGATTTTCTCATCACTCTTCTTCTCTTTTTTCGCACGCGAAAATAATTTTGAATCAATTACTACCCCTTTAATTGATGGAGGTGCTTTCATCGATGCATCTTTTACATCGCCTGCTTTATCTCCAAAAATTGCACGTAATAATTTTTCTTCTGGTGATGGATCAGTTTCTCCTTTAGGGGTAATTTTACCAATTAAAATATCACCTTCTTTGATTTCTGCTCCAACGCGAATGATACCATTTTCGTCTAATTCTTTAGTCGCTTCTTCGCTCACATTTGGAATATCAGAAGTTAATTCTTCTTCTCCTCTTTTTGTATCACGAACTTCTAATTCGAATTCTTCGATGTGTACCGATGTGAAAATATCTTCACGTACTACACGCTCAGAAATTACAATCGCATCCTCAAAGTTATATCCTTGCCAAGGCATGAACGCAACTTTTAAGTTTCTACCTAAAGCTAACTCTCCATTTTCAGTTGCATAACCTTCGCAAAGCACTTGACCTTTAGTAACTTTTTGACCTTTTCTTACGATAGGTTTTAAGTTCATACAAGTATTTTGGTTGGTCTTTTTGAATTTGATTAAGCTATAAGATTTTGTATCGCCATCAAAAGAAACTAAACGATCGTCGTCTGTTCTAGTGTAACGAATCACAATTTCATTTGCATCAACATATTCAACAACACCTTCGCCTTCTGCATTAATTAAAGCTCTTGAATCGCGTGCTACACGGCCTTCTAAGCCTGTACCAACGATTGGCGCTTCTGGACGCAACAATGGCACCGCTTGGCGTTGCATGTTTGATCCCATCAATGCACGATTCGCATCATCATGCTCCAAGAAAGGAATCAATGATGC
>JBILIO010000200.1:0-2888 GCA_044349915.1 Sphingobacteriales bacterium
GGGATATACCGAATAACCATCTATTCTTCTCAGGTCGTAATTAATGCCAGAGCCCCTTAACATAGGGCCAGAGCAACCATAATTAATGGCTACATCTAAGGGCAGTACGCCAATGTTTTGTGTTCTACTAATGAATATACTATTGTTGGTTAAGAGTTCGTCTAACTCGCGCATTTTGGGTTTAAACTGTGTTAAAAATTCGCTACACCTTTGCTCAAATCCAATGGGTAAATCGTAAAACAAACCACCTATCCAAATGTAATTATATAAAAGCCTTGCGCCAGAAGCCCATTCTAATAAATTTAAGATATGTTCTCTTTCTTTGAAACAAAAAAAGAATGGCGTAACGGCACCAATATCCATACCGTAAGTTCCAATAGCAATAAGATGTGAAGCAATTCTGTTGAGTTCACAAACCAATACCCTAATGTATTCTACTCGTTTAGGAATGCTTTGATCGATGCCTAGCATTTTTTCGACACCCATTACATACACATGATCATTATTCATAGACGATATATAATCCATGCGATCTACAAATGGAATAATTTGTTGGTAGTTTAATGCTTCGGCATGTTTTTCGAAACAGCGATGTAAATAACCGATATGCGGAATACATTCTTTAACTGTTTCTCCATCGGTAACTAGTTCTAGTCTCAAAACCCCATGCATAGAAGGGTGTTGAGGGCCCATGTTGAGGATCATCTCCTCATTTTTTAATTTGCTTAGGTCGGTTTTTAAATTATTCATTTGTTTTTACCTCCCCATTTATTTTTAATCCGCCATAGCTTTCGGCAGCTACATAATCTTTTCTTAAGGCATATCCATCCCAATCATCCGGACATAAAATTCTTCTTAAATCTGGATGTCCTTCAAAATAAATGCCTACTAAATCGTATGCTTCTCTTTCGTGCCAATCGGCTGTACGCCATACCTGGCTTACCGTTGGAACAATAGGTAATTGTGGCGTATCTCTAGGATGATCAACAATTACTTTTAATACAATTTGATAACCAAGGGTAATAGAACTTAAATGATAGACTACCGCAAATTGATTTTTTTCTACTCCTAAATCGACTCCCGATAAACAAGATAAATAATCGAAATAGCAAGTAGGATGGTTGCGTAGCAGTAAACTTATTTCAGCAATTAAATTTGTTTGAACCACAATGATGCCCTGTAAGCCACTAAAATCAGTGCTTAACACGGCTTGTTCGCCAAAACTTTCTTTAATTAAATTACTGATTTTTTCGTTCATGATTAAGGAGCTAATCTTTCAATTTTCCATTTACCTTTTTCCATTAAAACATATTTCACTCGATCGTGTAATCTGCTTTCTCTGCCTTGCCAAAATTCGATGGCAATAGGATTTAATATATAACCACCCCAATGTGCTGGTTTAGGTATTTTTTTACCTTCAAATTTTTGTTCGTAAGCAGTGTAGGCTACATCTAATACCTCGCGGTTAGCAATCACTTGACTTTGTGGCGAAACTATAGCGCCCAATTGGCTTCCAAATGGTCTACTTGCAAAATACGCTTCCGATTCTTCTTTCGAAAGTTTCAATATTTTTCCTTCTATTCTTACTTGTCTTCCTAATTCGGGCCAGAAAAATACCAAACAAGCCGATGGATTTTTAGCGAGTTCTTTTCCTTTTCTACTCAAATAATTACTATAAAACGAAAAGCCATTTTTATCGGCTCCTTTTAACAATACAATTCGAGCCGATGGAATGCCATCTCTGGTTGCGGTTGCCAATGTCATCGCATTTGGTTCTAGCACTTCGGCGGCCATGGCTTCATCAAACCATTTACCAAAAAAAGAAATAGGATTAGGATCTACTTCTGATTCGTTTATTGGAGAAGAACTGTACTCGATGCGTAAGTTCTGCAATGTTTTTTTATCTATTTCACTCATGCTTTTTTATATTTATTTCTCCAGTATAATTTTTCATTCAACTTTTGCAGAATAAATTCGGCTAAAAGGTATTCGCTATTTTTATTTTCTAAGGCAATTTTAACATCTTTTTCGGCTACATCTATTCTATATAATTGCGCATAGAGTAGGGTTTTGTTCTCTTTCAATAAAATGGCCAAATATTGTGCTAAGGCAATGCGTAAATCTTCATAATTCATTTCGTTTTTCAATCCGATGGCCATTGTTTCTGGAAACTGGCTATTTAATTGTTCAATTAATTCGGATGAATTTTCCATGCATTATTAAAAATTACTTGGGTATTTATTTTTCATGGCCTGGGCACCTTCTTCTACTTTTTCTTTTAGTTGTGTTTTATAGGCGGTTAGGGCTTCTGCAATTTTTTCGTCTGCCGTTGCACAAATTTGTGCAGCAAGTATGCCCGCATTTTTTGCGCCATTTAATGCAACCGTTGCCACAGGAATTCCTGCGGGCATTTGTAAAATTGATAAAACCGAATCCCAACCATCAATCGAATTGCTCGATTTAATCGGAACACCAATAACCGGTAAGACACACATAGAAGCAATCATGCCAGGTAAATGCGCGGCGCCACCTGCTCCAGCTATGATCACTTTAATTCCGCGCTCTTTAGCAGTATGAGCATATTCCGTCATTCTTTCGGGCGTGCGATGAGCCGAAACAACAGTCATTTCGAAGGCAACACCTAATTCATTTAAAACACTGGAAGCTTCTTCCATAATAGGTAGATCCGAAGCGCTACCCATGATAATTCCAACTTGAATGCTCATAATTTATTTACTAATTACTTTTAATTTTTCTTTTACTTCTTTGGCAATTTGAATGGCCATTGCACGGTCTTGATTGATAACCGTTACATGTCCCATTTTTCGAAATGGTTTAGTTATTTTTTTCCCATATAAATGAATATATACACCTGGTAAATGTAGGGT
>JBILIO010000040.1:0-10805 GCA_044349915.1 Sphingobacteriales bacterium
TTTAGCGTGGTACGAATCCATGTTATTGATGCGCAAGTTTGAAGAAAGAGCGGGTCAATTATATGGTCAACAAAAAATCAGAGGATTTTGCCATTTATATATTGGACAAGAAGCAGTAGTAGCAGGGGCAATGACTGTGTTGCGCAAAGAAGACGGTATGATTACTGCATACAGAGATCATGCACATGCGATTGCCAAAGGAATTACATCCAAAGCTGTAATGGCAGAATTGTATGGAAAAATAACAGGATGTTCAAAAGGTAAAGGTGGTTCGATGCACATGTTTTCTAAAGAACATAATTTTTATGGTGGCCATGGCATTGTAGGTGGTCAAATGCCATTAGGTGCGGGTATTGCATTTGCAGAAAAATATAAAGGTACAGACAACGTTTGTGTTTGTTATATGGGAGACGGCGCTGTTCGTCAAGGTGCATTAAACGAAACATTTAATATGGCCATGTTGTGGAAGTTGCCGGTAATTTTTGTTTGTGAAAACAACGGTTATGCAATGGGAACTTCTGTAGAGCGTACCACTAATTTATCGGATATTTATAAAATTGGTTTAGGTTTTGATATGCCTTCTGCACCAGTAGATGGTATGAGTTGCGAAGCAGTTCATGAAGCAATGGATATAGCGGTAGACCGCGCTCGTAAAGGAGATGGCCCTACCTTCTTAGATATTAGAACCTATCGTTTTAAAGGACATTCTATGTCTGACCCAGCTAAATACCGAAGCAAAGAAGAAGTAGAAGAATATAAATCGAAAGATCCATTAGAACAAGTTCGTGCAACCATTGTTGCAAAAAAATATGCAGATCAAAAATGGTTTGATAGTTTGGACGAAAAGATAAAAGCAATTGTAGAAGAATCGGTCACTTTTGCAGAAGAGTCGCCTTACCCATCGGCTGCAGAATTATATACCGATGTATATGTTCAAAATGATTACCCATATATTCGTGACTAAATTATTATAATTAATAATTACCATACAAAAAAATAAGCATATGGCTGAAGTAGTAAGAATGCCTAAAATGAGTGATACCATGACGGAAGGGGTATTGGCTAAATGGCATAAAAAAGTTGGAGATAAAGTAAAATCTGGAGATTTAGTGGCAGAAGTGGAAACAGATAAAGCCACAATGGATTTCGAATCTTTTCAAGAAGGTACTATTTTATATATCGGAGTAGAAGAAGGTAAAGCGGTTCCTGTTGATGCAATCATTGCAATATTAGGAAAAGAAGGAGAGGATTTTAAATCTTTACTTACCGAAAGCCCTGCAGCTGAAATAGCTGCACCGGTAGCAGCAGCAGCGCCTGCGGCAATTGTTGAAGCAAGTCCTGTAGCTTCCGTAGCTGCAGCACCAACGGTGATTAGCACATCTTCAGATGCGCGTGTGAAAGCTTCGCCACTTGCTAAAAAAATTGCACAAGAAAAAGGAATTAATTTAAATCAAATTGCTGGTTCTGCAGAAAATGGACGCATCACTAAAAAAGATGTCGAAAACTTTAAAGGTGGAGCAAGTATGCCAGCATTTGTTGGTGTAGAAAAATATACAGAAGTACCCGTTTCGCAAATGCGTAAAACCATTGCAAAAAGACTTTCTGAAAGTTTATTTACAGCGCCTCATTTTTATTTAAAAATGAATATTGAAATGAGCAGTGCTATGGAAGCAAGGAAAATTATCAATGACCTTGCGCCTGTTAAAATTTCTTTCAACGACTTAGTTTTAAAAGCAGTTGCATTATCATTAAAGCAACATCCAAAAGTAAATTCATCTTGGTTGGGCGATAAAATTAGATACAACGAACACGTTAACATAGGCGTTGCGGTTGCAGTTGAAGACGGCTTATTGGTTCCAGTAGTAAGATTTGCAGATGGTAAAGCATTGTCTCAAATTTCTACAGAAGTAAAAACTTTTGTTCAAAAAGCAAAAGATAAAAAATTACAACCTGCAGATTGGGAAGGCTCTACTTTTACTATTTCTAATTTAGGCATGTTTGGTATCGATGATTTTACCGCCATCATTAATCCGCCCGATGCTTGTATTTTAGCAGTTGGTGGAATTCAAGAACAACCTGTTATAAAGAATGGACAAGTTGTTCCAGGAAATGTAATGAAGGTAACTTTGTCTTGCGACCATAGAGCGGTAGATGGTGCAACTGGTGCAGCATTTTTACAAACACTGAAACAATTTTTAGAAGAACCGATGCGAATGCTTCTTCAATCAAATAATATTTAAAAAAAAGGCGCTTAAATTAAGCGCCTTTTTTATGATTCTAAAAGTTTAATAGCAGCATAGGCCATCAGTCCGGGCCCAATGTTTAATGCACTTTCGTCGATATCAAAATTTGGCGTATGTACAGATGCCGTAATTCCTTTTGATTCATTTCTGGTGCCTAATCTATAAAAACAAGCGGGTACTTCTTGAGAATAATAAGCAAAGTCTTCTGCTGCCATCCAAATATCTAATTCCACTACTTGCTCTTTCCCTAAATATTCTTCTGCCGCAAGTCGGGTAATATTGGTCGTGTTTTCTTCATTTACTAAAAACGGGTAACCATTTTTTATTTCTATGTCACAAGTTCCGCCCATGCTTTGCGCAATACCTTGTGCAATTTCTTGAATTTTAATTTTTGCAGCAGCGCGCCAAGTTTCATCTAGTGTTCTAAAAGTCCCTTCCATTTTTACTTCGTTTGGTATTACATTGGTTGCGCCGTTTGCAATAACTTTACCAATCGATAACACAGACGGGGTTTTAGGGTCTGTAACTCTGCTCACTACTTGTTGTAAGGCAATAATAATTTGCGCAGCAATAAGCACAGGATCTATATTTAAATGCGGCATTGCTCCATGTCCTCCTTTACCTTTTACGGTAAAATAAAGTTCATCGGTAGAAGCCATGTATTTTCCATTTCTAAATCCAACTTTGCCCACTTCAATCAAGGGCATTACATGTTGTCCTAAAATATGATGTGGCACTGGATTTTTTAATACTCCTTCTTTAATCAATACACTTGCACCGCCTGGTAGTTTTTCTTCGGCAGGTTGAAATATAAATTTAATACTACCTGCAAAATCTGCTTTGCATTCGTTCAAAATTTTAATACAGGTAAGCAATGAAGCCGTGTGCACATCGTGTCCGCAGGCGTGCATAACACCCGAAACGGTTGATTTATATGGCTTATCACCCATTTCTTGAATCGGTAATGCATCTATATCTGCTCTTAAAGCAATCACTTTTTCGGATGTTGCTTTTTCGCCAGTTAACAATACGACTACTCCAGTAATTCCCATTATTTGAAATGGAATCCCCCAATTTTTTAATTGGCTTTGAATAAATTTGGAGGTTTCGAACTCTTCAAAAGATAGTTCGGGGTTTGCATGAATATGCTCCCGATACTTTATCGTTTCTGATAAGTAATCGGCAGTTAATTTTTTAATTTTTGAAATAAGCATAAGCAATAAATATTAATTCAATTTATTTTGGAAATGCAATATCATCTTTCACAATAAATACTGCAGGAAAATCTTTAAGAATTATTTTTTGAAAATTACCAGCTGTAATTCGGTTTCTAAAGTCGCCCACTCTTAATTTAAAATAAGGCTGTTGGTAAATTAAGTAAGCGTTGTAATCGGCATAAAGACTGGTAAATCTTGCTTTAATTTCGGCGGCTTCGTTTCTATTACCACCAAAATATAATTGTAATCGATAACCAGCTATAACTGGCTTTTCTTTATCTAATGCTGTTTTCTTATTTAATATTTCTTCTACTTTCGGATTCATATTTATTTTTACGAGGCCTTGTTGTGCAAAAGCGCCGTTAGAAAATAAAAGAAAGAAAATTAAATAAGCTAATTTCATTATTGTGCATTTATACCATGGCAGCTTTTATATTTTTTGCCACTACCACATGGGCAAGCATCGTTCCTTCCTATTTTTTGATCAACTCTAACCGGTTGCGCTTTTGGCGCCTCCGCTTGAACATCATCTCCAGCAGTATGGCTAGCAGTATAGTTTGGTTTACTTAACTTTAATTTGCTTAAGTCTGATTTTAAAGGCGCCCTAGCTTCTTTTACTTCTTCAGCATTTGTTTGTGATGGAATACTTCCACGATAAACAAAACTCATCACGTCTTTATTCACTTCAGAAATCATTTGTTTGAATAATTCAAATGATTCAAATTTATAAATGAGTAAAGGATCTTTTTGTTCGTACACTGCATTTTGTACAGATTGTTTTAATTCATCCATTTCGCGCAAATGCTCTTTCCATGCTTCGTCAATTAAGGCGAGCGATACAGATCTTTCGAAATCTTTGACTAGTTCTTTTCCTTTCGTATCAAATGCCTTTTTCAAATTACTTGTAATTTGAATTTGTTTTGAACCATCTGAAAAAGGAACCACAATATTTTCAATGGTTTGTCCTCTGCTTTCGTAAATATCTTTCAACACCGGCATGGTGCTTTCGGCTAATCTATTGGATTTACGTTTGTAGAAAGAAGTTAACTCTTGATATAAATCATCTGCAATTTCATTTGATTTCTTGTTTAAGAAATCATTTTCATTGATATTAATATCTGCAGAAAACAATCGAATAATTTCTAATCTAAATCCTTCGAAATTTCTTTCGTCTTGATATTGAATGGTTAACTCTTCACATAAGTCAACAATCATATCGTCTAAATCTACATCTAGTCTTTCGCCAAATAAGGCATTTAATCTTTTCTTATAAATTACTGTTCTTTGCGAATTCATTACATCATCGTATTCTAATAGACGCTTACGAATGCCGAAGTTATTTTCTTCTACTTTCATTTGTGCGCGCTCAATAGATTTTGTAATCATGGAATGTTGAATCACTTCTCCTTCTTCTAATCCCATTCTGTCCATTAAAGAAGCAATTCTTTGTGAGCCAAACATGCGCATCAAATCGTCTTCTAAAGAAACAAAAAATTGCGTAGTTCCAGGATCACCTTGTCTTCCGGCTCTACCTCTTAATTGCCTGTCAACACGTCTAGATTCGTGTCTTTCGGTACCAATAATAGCTAAACCACCAGCATCTTTTACGCCTGGTCCTAATTTTATATCTGTTCCTCTACCAGCCATGTTAGTAGCAATGGTTACGGTTCCAGCTAAACCTGCTTCTGCAACAATGTCTGCTTCGCGTTGATGTAATTTTGCATTCAACACGTTGTGTTTGATGCCGCGTAATTTTAACATTCTGCTTAGCAATTCCGAAATTTCAACAGATGTTGTACCCACTAGCACTGGCCTTCCGTTTGCAGTTAAAGAAACAATTTCTTCTACAACTGCATTGTATTTTTCTCTCTTGGTTTTATAAACTTTGTCTTCGCTGTCTTTTCTAGCAATATTTCTATTGGTAGGAATTTCAATTACATCTAATTTATAAATTTCCCAAAACTCACCAGATTCTGTTGTAGCGGTTCCAGTCATACCACAAAGTTTGTGGTACATTCTAAAATAATTCTGAAGGGTAATGGTCGCAAATGTTTGTGTAGCGTCTTCAACTTTTACATTTTCTTTTGCTTCAATCGCTTGGTGAAGTCCGTCTGAGTAACGGCGGCCTTCCATAATACGGCCTGTTTGCTCATCTACTATTTTAATTTTTCCACCGTCAATTATATATTCAATATCTTTTTCGAAAAGGGTATAGGCTTTTAATAATTGATTTACAGAATGAATGCGTTCCGATTTGATAGAGAAGTCGCGCATTAATTCGTCTTTGCGGGTAATTTTTTCGGTATCGCTTAAAATTGCTTTTTCTAATTCTGCTAACTCGCTGCCAACATCTGGTAAAATAAAGAAACTGGTATCTTCTCCGCTGGCCGTAATTAATTCAATTCCTTTTTCTGTTAATTCAATCGAATTATTTTTTTCATCAATCACAAAGAATAATTCGGCATCTACTTTTACCATTTCTTTTTGTTGATCTTGCATGTAAAAGTTTTCTGTTTTTGTGAGTATCTGCTTGTTCCCCGTTTCACTTAAAAACTTAATGAGCGCCTTACCTTTTGGTAAACCTCTATAACATCTTAACAAGGCCAATCCGCCTTGCTCCGTTTTGTTTTCTGCAATTAATTTTTTTGCTTCTTGAATGGCGGTATTGATATAGCTTTTCTGCGCGTTTACCAATCTTTCAATTCTAGGTTTTAAATCGTAAAATTCGTGTTCGTTACCTCTTGGAATAGGACCCGAAATAATTAAGGGCGTTCTGGCATCATCAATTAATACCGAGTCAACCTCGTCTACCATAGCAAAGTGTAATTTTCTTTGCACTAATTCTTCTGGCGATCTGGCCATGTTATCTCTTAAGTAGTCGAAGCCAAATTCGTTATTGGTACCAAATGTAATATCTGCTTGGTATGCCTTTCTTCTTTCTTCTGAATTGGGTTGGTGTTTATCGATGCAATCTACGCTAATGCCATGGAACTCATAAAGTGGTCCCATCCATTCACTGTCACGTCGAGCTAAATAATCATTTACGGTTACAATATGAACGCCTTTACCTGCTAATGCATTTAAATAAGCTGGCAAAGTGGCTACTAAGGTTTTTCCTTCACCCGTTCCCATTTCAGAAATTTTTCCTTGATGTAGAACGATACCACCAATAATTTGCACATCGTAATGCACCATGTCCCATTTCATTGGGTTACCGGCTGCTATCCAAGTGCTATGGTGCTTAGCCTTAGCTCCAACTATTTCTACATTTCCTTTTGCAGCAGCTAAATCTTTATCCATTGTAGTTGCGGTAACTTCAATAAATTCGTTGGTAGAAAATCTGCGAGCAGTTTCTTTTACAACTGCAAAAGCGGTAGGTAGTATGGCTAATAAAACTTCTTCTATTAATTTATTTTCTTCTTTTTCTAAAACATCGATGCTATCATATAACGAAACCTTTTCAGACATCTCCATTTCTGTTTCGCTTTCTATCCGCATTTTTATGGCCGCAATTTCTGAAGAAATACTTGTGATATGTTCTTGAATTTGTTTTTTAAATCCAGTGGTATAATCTCTCAACTCATCATTGCTGATTGATTGAATTTGTTCAAATGCTATTTTTGCTTGATCTAAAAGAGGGGTAATTTCTTTAATATCTCTTCCAGATTTACTTCCGAAAATTTTAGATACAAAAGAGTTGATGATATTTGACATAAATTTAATTTAAGATTCCTTGTTGTTTTACCAAAAACGTTGCCATTTACAAATAATAGACACTTTGGCATATGAATGCCAAAAATACTACATATTAGCCATTTTTTGATAGAAAAAGGGATTAATTTCTGCTAAAAATAAACGCTTTAATTTTCTATTTTTACAAAAAAATAAAGCATGAACATTTTATTATTAGGCTCTGGCGGTAGAGAATCGGCATTTGCTATGAAATTAGCCGAAAGTAAAGATTGCGAAAAGTTATTGATAGCGCCTGGAAATGCAGGCACGGTTGCTTTTGGTACCAATATCAATATTGCGGTGAACGACTTTGAGGCTATTAAAACACTTTGTATTGCAGAAGATATAAATTTAGTATTGGTTGGGCCAGAAGACCCTTTGGTAAATGGTATTGTAGATTTCTTTTCTGATGACGAAGATTTACTTCATATCCCCGTAATTGGACCATCAAAAGAAGGGGCACAATTAGAAGGGAGTAAAGATTTTTCTAAAAGATTTATGCAGCGTCACCAAATTCCAACTGCCGCTTACGAAACATTTACCAAAGAAGAATTACCCAAAGGAATCGCTTATTTAGAAAACCATACTTTGCCAATTGTCTTAAAAGCCGATGGTTTGGCAGCTGGAAAAGGCGTATTAATTTGCAATTCGGTGGCCGAAGCCAAAATCGAATTAACGGCGATGCTTGCCGATGCTAAATTTGGAACAGCAAGCCAAAAGGTAGTGGTAGAAGAGTTCTTAGACGGCATTGAGCTTTCGGTTTTTGTATTAACAGACGGACATTCTTATGTAATATTACCTTCGGCAAAAGATTATAAAAGAATTGGCGAAGGAGATACAGGTTTAAATACAGGAGGAATGGGATCTATTTCTCCAGTCCCATTTGTAGACGAAACTTTTATGCAAAAAGTGGAAGACAACATTGTTATTCCAAGTGTAGAAGGGCTAGCAAAAGAAGACATAGATTTTAAAGGATTTTTATTTATTGGTTTGATGAATGTAAATGGAGAACCAATGGTGATTGAATATAATGTAAGAATGGGTGATCCAGAAACGGAAAGCGTAATTGCAAGAATTCAAAATGATTTCTTATCAATCATGCATGCTGTTGCAGAGGAGAGATTAGATAAAATAAAATTACAAATAGACCCAAGACATGCAGCTACAGTGATGTTGGTGGCAGGCGGTTATCCGGGCGAATATAAAAAAGGGAAAGTAATTTCGAGTCTCGAACCCATGGAAGATGCATTTATTTTTCATGCGGGTACTCAATTTTTGAATGATAAAATTGTAACAAATGGCGGAAGGGTAATTGCGGTAACGGCACTAGACTTAAATCCGGAAATTGCATTAGCGAACGCAAATGCATTAGCGAATCAAATTCAATTCGAAGGCAAATATTTTAGAACAGACATTGGTAAAGATTTAACAAAATTTAGATAAAATATATGAATCAATTTTTAGGATATTTTTTCAGAAAAAAAGATGCCACTCGTCCAAATAATTTTAATTTAAGGGCCATGCATTTTATCAATAAATTAAGCATACTGATGTTTATCATTGGCTTATTAATTTATATTATCAAGAAATTTTCAGCTTAGTGATATGAAAAAAATAATCAATACTAACGAAGCACCTGCGCCAATTGGCCCATATAATCAAGCTGTTCAGGCGGCAGGCATGTTATTTGTTTCCGGACAGATTGCCATAAATCCAGAAAACGGACAATTGCTAGCCGGCGATATTACCATCGAAACCTATCAAGTAATGGCCAATCTAAAAGCTATTTTAAAAGAAGCGGGCCTGGATTTTTCGGATGTAGTGAAAACGAGTATTTTTTTGTCAGACATGGCACATTTTGCACAAGTAAATGAGATATATCAAAAATATTTTGATGGCGAATTTCCAGCTAGAGAAACAGTTGCAGTACTAGGATTGCCTAGAAATGTGAATGTAGAAATCTCTATGATTGCAGCCATTAGGAATACTTAAATATAATTACTTACCTTTATATTTCTCACGGGGGTGGCATGAAAATGTCTGAGATTATACCCATTGAACCTGATCTGGATAATGCCAGCGAAGGGAAGAGGCATAAAACTATTTACTAATTAGCACCCCGGCTAATTAGGGTTTTATAAAAAAAATAAAAATGAAATTTCAAAAATTCTTAATTACAATACTAATAGTAGTATGCAGTAGTGTAATTTCTTTTGCGCAAAATTTTAAAGGAATTGTTTATGACGAACTTCGCCAGCCTATAGCAGGTGCAACAGTTATAGCCGATAAGCGAGTCTTGATTTCAAATAACAAGGGCGAGTTTTATTTAAATAAGAATCCAGAAAGTAAGTTAAAAATTAACATATTCATGATTGGTTATGATAGTATCAATCAACAAATAAACCAAGAAGCATCATTGATTTTTATCCTAAAAAAATCGATAAAAATACTAGAAGATGCAATTGTTACCGCGCAAAAATTAAAAGACAATGCGGCGGCTAGCTTTGATCTCCTTCAAAAGCAGGAGATTGCTAAAAACAACCTAGGCCAAGATTTACCTTATTTATTAAATCAATTACCAGCTACAGTTATTACCTCTGATGCAGGAACCGGAATTGGTTATACGGGCATTAGAATTAGGGGAACAGATGCAAGCCGAACCAACGTAACCATAAATGGTATTCCTTTAAATGACGCAGAATCTCAAGGTACATTTTTGGTGAATTTGCCAGATCTTGCTTCCTCAATAGATAATATACAAGTTCAAAGAGGAGTTGGAAGTTCCATTAATGGTGCCGGTGCTTTTGGTGCTAGCATTAATATACAAACAGCCCAAATCACCGATTCAGCTGGCTTTGAGCTAGCCACTGGCAGCGGCAGTTTTGGAACAAAAAAATGGATGGGAAAATTTTCAACTGGGCAGTTAAAAAATAATTGGAGTTTTGCAGGCCGAGCATCTCATATTCAATCCGATGGTTATATACAAAATAGTTCGGCAACTTTAAATTCTTATTTCTTTAATGCAAATTATATTACCAAAGATGTTATATGGAAATTTAATATGTTTGCTGGTTCTGAAAAAACATTTCTTGCATGGGAAGGAGTGCCCATTGATTCTATGCAAACTAACAGAAGGTATAATCCAATAGCAGCAAATTATAAAGACCAATACGATCAATACGCACAAACACATTACCAATCTTTTTATACTAAACTATTGAATGCGCATGCTAGTTATACAATTGGTTTACATCTTACCAATGGAAAAGGTTTTTTTCAGGAATTTAAATATGACCAAGCCTTTGCCAATATTGGTTTTGACACCTTATTTGTTGGAGCAGATACGATCAATAGCACCAATTTATTAAGAAGAAGATGGTTGGCAAACCAGTTTAAAGGCATAGTTTTTTCTTATCAAAATACGATCAACAATCGACTGCATTTACAAGTAGGTGCAGCAGCAAATGTATATGATGGGCAACATTTTGCAGAAGTTGTATGGGCGCAGTATGCTTCTCAAAGTTTACCTCAGCAAAATATTTTTGAGGGTACTGGCTTAAAAAAAGAAGCCAATGTTTATTGTAAAATTGATTACGAATTTAAACCAAAATTT
>JBILIO010000201.1:0-2857 GCA_044349915.1 Sphingobacteriales bacterium
AATGGAGCAAATTGATTTTTACGGTGCCTATTTTCAGCAAGATGTAACTTTCGATAAAGCCAGCATTACCCTATATACGCTCAATAAATACCTAAAAGAAACCCTAACACTTGTTTTAGATATATTAACACATTCTGTATTTCCAGAATCAGAAATCAAAACTTATGTTGAAAATACCAAACAACGCTTAGCCATCAATTTAGAAAAAAATGATTTTTTAGCTAAGCGAAACTTCAATCACCTTTTGTTTGGAGCGGCTCATCCTTATGGTAAAATGTTAACTGCCGAAGCTTGCGATCAATTAACACAAGCACAATTAACCCAATTTTTTAAAGAATTTTATTCGTTTGCAAATTGTAAAATAATTGCGGCAGGTTTAATTACCGAAAAAGAAATAAACATTATAGACGAATTAGTCTCTACCATACCATTATCGAGCAAAGCATTGCCAGCATTAGATTTGATAAAACCAGCTCCCGCTCAAAAAATACTGATTGAAAAGCCAGATGCTTTACAATCTGCTATTAGAATTGGTAAATTAATTGGCAATAAAACAGATCCAGATTACATCGACTTAATTGTTTTAAGTACAATTTTGGGAGGTTATTTTGGTTCGAGGCTAATGGCAAACATTAGAGAAGATAAAGGATATACTTACGGAATTGGCGCGGGCATTGCATCTACTTTAGATACGGGCTTTTTTTATATAGCTACCGAAGTTGGTGCAGATGTTTGTGCAGCGGCTATCCAAGAGATTTATTTCGAAATCGAAAAATTAAAAACAACATTGGTACCCGAATCCGAACTTGATTTAGTTAAAAATTACCTATTAGGATCTTATTTGGGCAGCATCGAAAATGTGTTCAGTTATGCCGATAAATACAAAGCAATTTACCCTTATGGGCTAGATTATAGCTATTATACTACTTACTTTACGAGGGTTAAAACCATTAATTCTCAGCGAATTATGGATCTGGCGAACAAATATTTCGCCACAGATACTTTAACTGAAGTAGTTGTAGGAAAAAAATAATATATTTGAAAGATGAAATTTCTTAAGCAACTATTTATTTTAGGGATTTTTTGGGCTCCTGCAGCATTTGCACAAATTCCAACTGTTTCAATAGATTCTGTAACTGTTTTAAACGACCGTCAGGTAAGTATTGATTGGCAAGTTTCTCCCAATACCACAGTTGACGGTTATTATGTTTACAGAATATACCAAAATAATTTAGGGCAAATGATTTTTGATGCGCCTATCACTATCACTGGTAGAAGTACTAATAAATTAATTTACGAAGACAATTTTGGTCAAATAGATTTACCTAGCGAAAAATCTTTACGTTTTTGGGTAACTGCATTCGATAAAGATGTCAATCCAATTGCACAATCAGGATTCGATACACTAGCGGTTAAACCTCATCAAACAATATTTTTAAATCAAACATTAGACCAATGTAATGGTACCGTTTATTTAAAATGGAATGCTTATTCAGATGCGCGTAATGGTTTTTTTAATTCCGTTCCAAATGCTGGAGAAAACTACGAAATATACGAAAGCCAGAATAACGGCCCATTTAAAAAACTAAAAGTTGAATTGCAAAATAAGAATTCTTACAAACGCAGTGGTTTAATGACGGGTATCAATTATCGTTATAAAGTAATTGCGCGAACTAACGATGCATTTAACATTGGTGCATCATCTACCTCAAACGAAAAAAGTTTTACCGGAACATTTTCTGTAGCACCCTCATATGTATATTTATACAATGCTACCACAGCTGCTAACAACAGAACCATTACTTTATATTGGTTAACAGATACTTCAAGTTGTCGTTTAACCTATTCAATTTTAATGTCTGAAGACAGTATTAATTTTAGAGAGGTTGCACGCATCGATTCGCAAACGTATACGAAATTCAATGTGAAACCAATCGATAATTTATTAACGGAGCGTTACGCATATTATTTCAAAATCGTTACCACAACAGCTTGCCCAGATACCATAGACACCAGTAATGTGGTGAGGGTGGTGAGGTTAAAAGCAGAATTTGTCAATGCTACCACCAATAAAATATCTTGGAATAATTTTGAGGGTTGGGCTGCAGGTACAGGTTTCTTCGAATTATATAGAGTGAAAAAAGACAGTGCAGGAATCGATATTAAAGATTTAATTGCTACGGTTGTGCCGCCAACAAACACCTTTACTGATATAGATTTATCGCCTCCAGGCATAGATAACGCAACATATTACTACATGAAAACTACGGAAGATGTAAACGATCCGTTTAACGTGCAGTCTGTATCGCTTTCTAATAGGGCATATGTTTATAAAGAAATTAAAATAATTGCGCCAGAAGTATTCACGCCTAATGGTTTAACACCTGTTTTTCGTCCAAGGGTATTGACCACCAATAGCAATAAATTTAGCCTTAGAGTTTTCAATAGATGGGGTAAATTGGTCTTCGAAACAACCGACGAAGTGATTGGTTGGGATGGCAAAGACAAGGATTCGCATGATGTTTGCACCGCGGGTGCATATGTATATGTAATTGAGTCTACAGATGCATTTGGAGCGGTTATCAGAAAAAGTGGAACAGTCGCTTTGATAGATTAATTGGATTTTTTCTACATTATTCAATAATTTTTATACTTTTGTCCTGCAATTAATAACCCATAATTAATTGCTATGAATCTCGATCCAAACAAATTCGTTTCTGAAGGTTTAACCTACGATGATGTATTGTTAATTCCCGCTTACTCTGAGGTTTTACCTAGAGAAGTTAATACATCTACTTATTTAACCAAAAAAATCAAGTTAAATGTGCCCATTGTTTCGGCCGCTATGGATACTGTT
>JBILIO010000042.1:0-10715 GCA_044349915.1 Sphingobacteriales bacterium
GCTCAAACGCCCGTGTGCATTAGCTGCAAAAGCAAGTGCACTGTCGGCTAAGGAATAAGTTATTCCACCATGAGTGAGCGCTAAACCATTGGTCATTTCTTTACGCACTTTCATGCTTAATTTAGCATAACCTACTTCGGCAATCAATACTTCTATGCCTAACCACTGGCTAAAAGCATCTCCTTGCATCATTTGTGCAACAATCTGTTGAGCCTTTTCTTGATCCTTCATTTGCTAAATTATTAATTAAAAAAACGACGATTTTCGCGCACCATTTGTTTCAACAAAACACTTGGCCTATAGCGTTCATCACCGTATTCAAAACTTAATTCTTCTAAGTTTTCTAAAATACTTCCAAAACCTAATTCTTCTGCCCAATGTAATAAACCTTTAGGATAGTTCACTCCTTTAAGCATGGCCAATTCGATATCATCTTTAGAAGCAATTTGAAAATACAAAGCATCTATTGCCTCGTTAATTAACAAGGAAATAATTCTTGTAAAAATATATTCGCCCAATACTTGATCTTTGTTTGGACTTAGCGTAGCTGCACCTTCGCGGTAATCGTAAAATCCTATCCCCGATTTTCTACCAAATCGATTGGCTTCAAATAATCTTTTTTGCGCAATGGATGGTTTAAATTTATTGTCGTAAAAAAATTGCGACCATACAATTTCGGTCACTCTATAATTCACATCATGACCAATAAAATCCATTAATTCAAAGGGGCCCATTTTAAATCCGCCAAATTCTTTCATTGCCCAATCGATGGTGGCAATGTCTGCAATATTTTCTTCCATGATGCGAATTGCTTCGCCATAGTATGGTCTGGCAATTCTATTAACAATAAAGCCTGGCGTGTCTTTACAGACAACGGCTGTTTTACCAATAAAATTAATAAATGAACTTGCATCTAAAATAGTATCGGCTGCTGTTTGAATTGCGGGTACAATTTCTACCAAAGGCATGATGGTGGCTGGATTGAAAAAATGCAAACCAATTACTCTTTCTGGAAATTGACAAGCTGCTGCAATGGATGCGATAGAAAGCGAAGAGGTATTAGTCGCTAATACACAATCTTTTCTAACGATTTTTTCTAACTCTGCAAATACTTGTTTTTTAATTTGTAAATCTTCAACAATGGCTTCGATAATTAAATCGCAAGCATCTAAAGATTTAAAATTAGATTGAAAAATAATTTTACTTTCAATTGCACTTGCATCTTCTATAGTAATTTTATTTTTAGCTACTAATTTTTCGAGCGACTCTTTGAAATTATCTTTGGCTACATTAATGGCTACAGGATTTGAATCGTAGATAAACACTTCTAATCCAGCAGTAGAAATTACTTGCGCAATGCCTGTTCCCATTGCCCCCGAACCAATTACTCCAATTACTTTTATCATATCAAATTTATTTACCAATGAAATTTGCTTTTCTTTTTTCTAAAAAGGCATTGATGCCTTCTTTATTATCAAAAGTATTTGCTGCTTGTAATTGCAACAACTCTTCTGTTTTTAATTGCTCTGTTAAACTTGCGTGCATAGAAGCATTGAGCGCACGCTTAGTTAAACCAAGTCCTTTGGTAGGCATTTGTGCTAATTTATTTGCCAAGTTGGAAACTTCTTGAACAAAAGTTTCGGCAGGATAACAAGCATAAATCATTCCCATTTCGACTGCTTTTTGTGCGGGTACTTTATCTGCTAAAAATAACAGTGCCGTTGCCCTTTGCATTCCAATAAGCCTTGGCAAAAAATAAGTTCCTCCAGTATCTGGTATCAAACCAATATTCGAAAACGACTGAATAAAGGAAGCGTTTTCTGCTGCAATAACTAGATCGCATGCCAATGCTAAATTGGCTCCAGCACCGGCTGCAACACCATTCACGGCAGCAATTACGGGCTTTTCGATATTCCTTATTTTAAGTACAATTGGATTATAATGTTCCCTTACAATTTGATCAATAGGTGGCGCATCTGCTGCAATGGCTTCTGCTAAATCTTGTCCTGCACAAAAAGCCCTTCCAGCACCACTGAGTACAATTACCCTCACACTTTCATCGCTTTCGCAATCATTTAAAACTGTTTGTAATTCTAATGCCATTTGACGGTTAAAAGAATTCAAGACAGCTGATCTATTGAGTTCAATGGTAGCAACACCATTTAAAATCGAAAAATTTATATGTTCCATTTTTAAATACATTTAAAATAATCGAATGCTTCTAAACAATCGTTACACTTCATTAAAGATTTACAAGCTGTTGAACCAAACTCACTGATTAGTTTCGTGTTCACACTATTACATTGCGGGCAAGGCACTTCAGTTGGTGCATCTGAAATTAAAGCACCAATTCTTTGTTTTGTATGTGCTTGTGGCGGTGCAATGCCGTATGTTTTTAATTTTGATTTTGTTGATTCGCTCATCCAATCGGTAGTCCAAGCTGGATGGTATTGCATATTTATTTTAAAATCTAGGATTCCCTCTTTGCGAAGGCTTTGGTCTATATCCATTTCCATCATGCGCATAGCCGGACAACCAGAATAAGTGGGTGTGATGGTAATTTGCAATTGGGTGTCTACCCATTCTACCCCTCGCACTACGCCAAGTTCAACCAAACTAATGACAGGAATTTCTGGATCTGGAATTTCATTTAAAATATCCCAAATAAAAGAGACCTCTTTTGAATGAAGCATTTTTACCATTTCACGCCTGGAAAAGAACGGTGAACTGATTGCATTTCGGCTAATAAAAAACCTAAGTGCTCGGTATGTACGCCTTTTTTCCCGCCGCTTTGCATAAAAATACCTGTTGGAATTTCCATGCCTGCAGTTTGCATAATTTCTGCTATATGACTAGTAAATTGGCTTTTAATTGATTGGGTGTCTACGGCAATTCCCTGCGCTACAAGGTCTAATTCTGCAGCATCTTGCTCAAACAACTCTTCTACATAACACCACAAATTTGTGAATGCAGTTTTTAATCTTAGGTTGCTTTCTGGGGTTCCATCACCTAATCTGATGATCCAATTTCCAGAATGTCTTAAATGATAAGTTGATTCTTTGATTGTTTTAGCTGCAATGGCTGCAAGCGTTTCGTCTTTGCTTTTTTGTAATGCTTGTTGAAAAAAATAATCATAGGTATCAAACAAAAATTGTCTACACATGATATAAGCAAAATCGGTATTGGGTTGCTCTACCAGTAATACATTTTTGAATGCTCTTTCTGATCGAAGAAAAACCAAATCATCTTCTGTTTTATTTTCTCCTTCGATTGCTGCAGCATAGACATATAAAGAATTTGCAGCACCAATTAGATCGAGTGCAATATTTGAACAAGCAATATCTTCTTCTAGAAAAGGCCCTTTACTACATTGCTCAGACAATCGATGCCCTAAAATTAATTGGTTATCGGCAATCTTTAAAATGTATTGAAACAATGATGCTTGACTATTCATAAAATTACATATGGGTGATACCTTCTGGTACAGAATAAAAAGTTGGATGACGATAAACTTTATCGTTTGAGGGTTCAAAGAATGAACCAATATCTTCTGGTGAGGAAGCTACAATAGCCGATGCCGGCACTAGCCATAAATTGGTGCCTTCGCTTCTACGGCAATATAAATCTCTGGCATTTTGCAAAGCCATTTCGTTGTCGTGCGCATGAACAGAACCTGCATGCTTGTGAGGTTGACCTGGTTTACTTTGAATAAACACTTCCCATAATATTCCTTGTGAATCGTTCATAATTTAAGCAGCCTTAGTTTTATTATTTTTCTCCGCGTGTGCATTTGCCGCCTCGCGAACCCATGCACCTTCTTCATGTGATTTTATTTTGTTAGCAATCCTTACTTTATTGCATGGGCCATTCCCTTTCACTACCGTCCAAAATTCATCCCAATTAATTTCGCCAAAATCGTATCCGTTTTTAACTTCGTTCCATTTGATTGCTTTATCTGGAACTACTAAACCAATTTTCTCTACTTGCGACACGGTTTGATTTACAAATCGTTGACGCAATTGATCGTTGGTTTCTCTTTTTATTTTCCACTTTATTGCTTGTTCAGAATTAGGAGACTCTTCGTCGCGTGGACCAAACATCATAAGCGAAGGCCACCACCATCTGTTGAGTGCATCTTGCGCCATTTCTTTTTGTTCTGCAGATCCTGAAGCTAGCACATTCATTATTTCGTAACCTTGTCTTTGATGAAAACTTTCTTCTTTACAAATCCTAACCATCGCTCTAGCGTATGGACCATAAGAAGTTCTTTGCAACATTACTTGATTCATAATGGCAGCACCATCTACTAACCATCCAATTGCACCCATATCTGCCCAAGTTAATGTTGGGTAATTAAAAATGCTTGAATATTTTGCCGCTCCGGTATGTAATTGATCTAGCATTTCTTCTCTGCTAATTCCCATCGATTCTGCTGCAGAATATAAATATAATCCGTGCCCAGCTTCGTCTTGAACTTTAGCCAACAATACCATTTTACGACGCATACTTGGTGCACGCGTAATCCAATTTCCTTCGGGTTGCATCCCGATTATTTCGGAATGAGCATGTTGAGAAATTTGACGGATTAAATGTTTACGGTATTGCGCCGGCATCCAATCTTTTGGTTCAATCATTTCATTTTTGGCAAGTTTTGCCTCGAAATTTTCGATTAATTGATTTTCATCTAATTTTAAGCTATTCATAGAATCAGTTATTACTATACAAATTTAACATTTTTTGGGTAATCAAAGCATCCTTTTCGGTTGCTATAGTCAAACAAAAAACCGGATTTATTGTTCTATAAAGGATCTTATTTCTATTTTAGCGGCAAATTAATCCAAATGGCAAAATTTCACACACTCACAATCAACGATATCCGTAAAGAAACAGCTGATTGTGTCAGCATTTCATTCCAAATTCCAGCTGCATTACAGCAAGAATATACCTACATACAGGGTCAATATGTAACTTTAAAATTAAGGGTTGATGGGGAAGAAATTAGACGCTCTTATTCTTTGTGCAGTAGCCCAGTTGCAGATACCGAATTAAGAATTGCTGCTAAAAAAGTTTTTCAAGGTAAAGGCTCCACTTATTTAAATGAAATAGCAAAAGCAGGTGACCAAATAGAAGTGATGACCCCAATGGGAACCTTCTATTGTGATTTAGCTGCAGATAAAAAAAGAAACTTTGTGCTTTTTGCTGGTGGTAGTGGTATTACGCCAATGTATTCGATCATCAAAACGGTTTTAAAACAAGAGCCTAACAGCACTATCACTTTGTTTTATGCCAATCAAACCGAAGCAGCTAGCATCTTTCAAGAGGGTCTCGATAATTTAGCTGCACAACATTCACAATTAAAAGTAATCGCTATTTTAGATCGTCCAGTGGCTGCAATTCCTGAATTACAACAAGGAATAATGACTACAGAAAAAGTTGCTGCACTTATTGAAAACTACGTTGGTTTAAATCAGGATAATGAATATTTTATTTGTGGTCCGGCACCCATGATGAAAAATGTAGAAGAAACATTATTGTCATTCGATATTCAAAAAAATAAAATTCATTTAGAATATTTTACGGCTGTATTAGAAGCCGTAAATAATGCCATTGCAGCAGAAGAAACTAGCCCAAATATTAATGCCAAAGTGACCATTATTCTAGATGGTAACGAGACTACAGTAGATTTAAATACCAAAGGCAATACTATTTTAGATGCTGCCATTGAAGCAGATTTAGATGTACCATTTGCCTGCAAAGGCGCGGTATGCTGTACTTGTAGAGCAAAGGTATTAGAAGGTAAAGTAATAATGGATGCCAATTTTGCATTAACAGAACAGGAAGTGGAAGACGGTTATATTTTAACTTGCCAATCGCATCCGATTACCGAAAAAGTGGTAATCGATTATGATGTTTAAAAAATCAAGATGAAAAAAAATATCATCATTACAGGTGCCAGCAATGGTATTGGATTTGAAACTGCGCTAGAATTATCGAAAGATGAAAACAATACGATTATTGCTATTGGTCGCTCTTTAGAAAACCTCAAAAGATTACATACCATTGCCAAACAACTAAATCCGGCAGCACAAATTTTACCTGTACAATTTGATATTTTTAGTGGCGATTACGAGCAAGGTTTGATTCCATTTTTAACTCAAAAAGTTGGCAAAATAGCTATCTTAATAAACAATGCCGGCACTTTAATTAACAAGCCTTTTATGCAGCAAAGTGCCGAAGATTGGTACGCCATGTTTGAATCCAATGTGTTAGGTCATGTTAAAATGATTCAAGCGATTGTACCCTTTATGGAAAAAGATGCACATATTCTTAATATAGGCAGTATGAGTGGCTTTCAAGGCAGCGAGAAATTTGAGGGACTGAGTTCTTATGGCGCCAGTAAATCTGCGCTACACAGTCTAACAGAAAGCTTAGCGATTGAATTAAAATCACAAGGCATTCATGTTAACGCGCTTGCATTGGGTTCCGTTCAAACAGATATGTTGGAAAAGTCTATGCCAGGAACAACTGCTGGAGCGATGGCTTTTGAAATGGGAAAATACATTGCAGATTTTGCCATGCAGGCTGGCAAATTAATGAACGGAAAAGTTATTCCGGTTGCACTAACAACCGTTTAGTTTTGGTTCGCAACCATTAATTTCCATGCATTAATCAAGTCGTCTGCATCGGTTAAATGACTGATTTTTTGCTGTAAACTTTCGGAATCTATTATTTTCAAATCTTGCATTTCTTGTACTGAAAGCGTAGGCACTTGCTCTACATTTCCTAATTTTCCTAATTGATTTCCTGTTAAAAAATTTGCATTTCTAAAAATTTTAGGAATGGCATCAACCCCTACACCCATAGTAGTTAAAGGCTTTGCAACTTTAAATAAACTATCTTGTGTAATTTTCGAATACCAATCTCCACCCAAACGCGCCACTTGTTCCATTTTAATCGGATCAATTTTACCATCCACATCTAAAATATTTTCGGCAATGTGAATTTTTAAAATTTCTGCAATCACTAAATTTCCTGCACCCGGTCCGTCACCTAAAGCAATTACTTCTCTAACTTTACATTCCATTTGAACAGGAGATTCTTTTACCCTTGGTGGTTTTATTAGATCCGAAGCCAATGCCGTAAAACCCGCTTTGGTAAACTCATTCACGCCTTTAGGATAATCGGTACTGGCTAAAGACATTTGCTGAACCATGTCATAATTTACCATATTGATGACGCATTCTTTAATAGCTAAAACATTTTCTAAAGTATGTTTTGAAGTATTATCGCGCACTCTTTTGGCTGGAGAAAAAATAACAATGGGCGGATTTGCACTAAACATATTGAAAAAAGAAAATGGACTTAAATTGATATTTCCTGCTTCATCAATCGTACTCACAAAGGCTATAGGCCTTGGTGCTATTGCGTTCTGCAGAATCATCTGCGTTTGTGTTGTGCTTAAATCTGCTAATAAATGAGAGATCATAAACTTATTTTTTCAATTTTAAAATAGAAAAATCACTATCCGCTTTTCTGATGGTATTGCTTAACATTCCTAAGCCTGCAATTTCCATTTCTACTACATCTCCATCTTGCAACCATTGTGTTTGCGCATTGGGATCGTTTAATAATTTGGTGCCATTTAATTCTAAAAAGCAACCTGTACCCACTGTTCCCGAACCAATTACATCACCAGGTAAAATATCTACACCATATGCACAACGCTCTATAATTTCTGCAAAGGTCCAATCCATATCGGCTACATTACCCTGCGAAACTTCTTGACCATTTACCCAGCATTTCATACTTAAATTATAATTGTTTCCAACATGACCTGCTTTAGCAGGAACAAGGTGTTGCGCTAATTCATCTGGTGTAACTAACCAAGGGCCAATGACTGTTGAAAAATCTTTTCCTTTGGCAGGACCTAAATTTAACAGCATCTCTTCCATTTGTAAAGTTCTTGCGCTCATGTCGTTCATGATCATAAAACCAGCAACATATTCGTCTGCATCCTTTGCTAAAACATTTCTTCCTTTTTTACCAATTACTATAGCAATTTCTAATTCGAAATCTAATTTTTGAAAATGATCGGGCATACAAACAATTTCGCCAGGCCCTTGAATGGCATTATGATTGGTAAAATAAAAAATTGGATATTGATCAAATTCAGGAATCATTGGAACGCCTCTGTTTCTGCGAGCTGCAGCCACATGCTGACGAAAAGCATAACCATCTCTGCAAGAAGTTGGATTGGGAACTGGCGCAAGTAATTCAAAAAAAACTTCTTCTTTGGCAGCTAATTGGCCCGTTATAATTTTTTCATTTATCACTTTTGCTCTATCCATTAATTCTACACCACCAGCTAAAAATTCGCTCATGGTATGCGGAATTAATTTATCGCATGAATGTAAATTATATATATGTCCTTTTATAAAAACACCTAATTGAACTATGCCTTCTGTTTGATACGATACTAGTTTCATGCCTTATTGTTTAATTATATTCAAATCTATAAAAAAAGGAGCATTTTGCCTTATAAAAGGGAATATTTTAAATTCCATAGGGATTGCTTATCTTCGTAGTATATTTAATCCAAAAGATGTGGTTTTATTCCAAAAACAATCAAAAAAACACATAGAAAATAATTTTAGAAAAGCATTGCTCGCTAAAATTATTTTCGCCCAATATTCTTTTTAATAGAATTCGCAATTTTCACACCATTTTTTATTAAATTCAACCCAAAATAAGCTTATAAAATTATGCCTATATATCATCAATTAGGGCAAATCCCGAAAAAACGACACATCGTATTTCGCAAGCCCAACGGAAAACTTTATGCAGAAGAATTAGTTTCGACTGAAGGTTTTTCAAGTGTTTATTCAATAGTATATCATTGCCATCCACCAACCATAGTTAAACATTTAGGCGAGCCCTATAATGTAGAACCAAAAATTGCGAAGGCAAAACATTTAAAACACACCAGTTTAATTGGCTTTAAAATTAAACCCGAAAACGATTATTTACAATCGAGAAAACCTGTTTTAGTAAATGACGATTTGCACATTTCACTTGCTGCACCCAAGCAATCAATGACAGATTATTTTTACAAAAACTCTCAAGCAGACGAAATTATTTTTATACATGTTGGCTCGGGTGTATTGAAAACAGGCTTCGGCGAAATTAAATTCGAATACGGTGATTACATCGTTATACCAAGAGGTACTATTTACCAAATACATTTTAACGACGAAAACAATCGCTTGTTTATCATCGAATCGTTTTCGCCAATTCGTACGCCAAAAAAATACAGAAATGATCATGGTCAATTATTAGAGCATTCTCCCTATTGTGAGCGTGACATGAAATTGCCAAACAACTTAGTGACGCACGATCAAGAAGGAGATTTCAAAGTATTGATTAAGAAACAAGGCTTAATTTATCCTTACACCTATGGTACTCATCCATTCGACTTTATTGGTTGGGACGGATACCATTTCCCATATGCTATTTCTATTCACGATTTTGAACCAATCACAGGCCGCATTCATCAACCACCTCCAGTGCACCAAATGTTTGAAGCACATAATTTTGTAGTGTGTTCTTTCGTGCCACGAAAATTCGATTATCATCCTGAATCAATTCCTGCTCCTTACAATCATAGCAATGTGGATTCGGATGAAGTATTGTATTATGTTGATGGCGATTTCATGAGCAGAAAAAGTGTGGAAAAAGGACAAATTACTTTACACCCTGGAGGCATACCTCATGGGCCACATCCGGGCACTGTAGAAAAAAGCATTGGCAAAGATGCAACCGAAGAATTAGCCGTAATGGTAGATCCTTTTAGACCATTAATGTTAACCGAAGATGCCATTGCAATCGAAGACGAAGACTATTACAGAAGTTGGATAAATCAAGAATAATTCATTAATAAAAATTAATAAAATGGAAACTATAGACCAAGCGAATCAACTCGCAACTTTACATAAAGACAACGATCCGGCTAAAGATTTTTTACCACTATTAGGTACCGATTATATTGAATTTTATGTGGGTAACGCTAAACAAGCTGCGTACTTTTACAGATCGGCATTTGGATTTGAATTAATTGCCTATGCCGGACCAGAAACAGGTATAAGAGGACGAGCTTCTTATGCTGTAAAACAAGATAAAATTGTATTAGTTTTTACCACTTCATTCGATCCCAATAGTGAAATTTCAACACACATTAATTTACATGGTGATGGCGTAAAAGTATTGGCGCTTTGGGTAGATGATGCTAGAAAATCTTACGAAGAAACAACCAAACGCGGTGCGGTAGGCGTTTACGAGCCTCAAGTTCATCAAGATGAATTTGGAGAAATTGTAACTGCTTCCATAAAAACATATGGTGATACCATTCACACTTTTGTAGAAAGAAAAAATTACAAAGGTGTATTTATGCCAGGTTTTAAAGCAACACCTAAAGATACCATCAGCAAACCCATTGGTTTAAAATTTGTAGACCATTGCGTAGGAAATGTTGGATGGGGAGAAATGGATACTTGGGTAAAGTTCTACGAAGATGTGATGGGCTTTAAAATATTATTAACCTTTGATGACAAAGATATTTCAACAGAATATTCTGCACTCATGTCTAAAGTGGTATCGAACGGAAATGGTTATATTAAATTTCCAATCAACGAACCAGCAGAAGGCAAAAAGAAATCTCA
>JBILIO010000041.1:0-10715 GCA_044349915.1 Sphingobacteriales bacterium
AGCATCTGCATCTGGTGTATGGTCGGGCACAATTACAAACAAGGTGTTGGTATACCAGTTTTTGGTTTTTGCATATTCAAAAAATTTCTTCAAAGCTAAATCGGTATACCTAAAGCTCTTTTGCTTCGCAGTGGCCATCTCTGCAAAATCATTTTTACGAGTTTCTGGTAAATCGTATGGTGGATGAGAGGATAAAGAGAATATTCCGGCCATAAATGGTTTAGGTAAGGAGCCCAGCTCATGCGATACGTATTCAAAATAAGGTTCGTCATAAATGCCCCAATGTCCATCATAATCAGCTATAGTAGGGTATTCGTTCATGCCAAAATAATTATCAAAGCCTGCTTTTTTAGCAAAAGCATCAAAATTCATAGAGCCGTTAATGCCCCCATGGTAAAATGCAGTATAATACCCTTTCTGTTTTAATAGATTGGGCAGGGTGCTTAATTCGTTGTTTTGATAAACCGTGTTGATATACGACTCGTTTAACAAAGAGGGTAAAGAAGCAAAAATACTTGGCATGGCTTCGTTCGATTTTTTGCCATTTGCAAATGCATGTTCCAATAAATAGCTTTCTGCAATTAAACTATCTAAAAATGGTGCACAAGTTTTTTGATGACTCATTGTTCCGATGTATTCGTTTGAGAAACTTTCTAATATAATTACGACTACATTTTTTTTATCAAAAACAAATTGGCTTGTATAATCTCTTTTTGTATTGAAAATTTTATTTGCTTGTGTTTCCGAAAAATAATTTTTTCGACTTAATGGTTTTTTGTTGATGCTTTGGAAAATGGTAAATGGGGTGTTTAATACCAAAGATGCGTTGTTGGGGTTGCCATAGTAAGATGCGGCAATCATTTGCAGGGGCTTAGTTTGAAGGCCTCCGCGCATACCGATAATGGTAATGCCTAGAAAAATAAAAGAAGCTACCGCTTTTAAAACATAGAAATTCTTTTTTTCTTTTTGCGCATTTGCATTTATTTTATCGTAGCCTTTTATTAAAAAATAAATTAAAAATCCGGTAATTAAAATCAAGTGCCAATAATTAGCGATATAAGATGGTAATAATTTTATAATATTGTTTTCGCCCGAGAACAATTCGAATGTGGTGCGCTTTTTTTGAAATTCATAGAATTTTACATCAATTATATTGCATAAAATGGCGAGCGAGTTAAATACAATAAAAATAATTTTAGCAGCCGAAAATCCATTTCTTTTTTCTGTCTTGAAATCGGCATAAATAGCAAACAACATAAAAGGTATATTGGTATATAGGATAGCCGACAAATCAAATCGAATGCCATGCAAAAATGCGATCAGTATTTGTTCGTATCCAGTTTGACTAAAGCTGCTGTAATTAAAAACAAAGAATAACAGCCTACAAACGCTATATAGTAAGGTAACTAATAGTAATTGTTTGCATATCTGACGAATGAAATAAAAACGATAGGTCATTGAGCTGTTATTAATAGGATACAATATTATCTGAATTTTCTTGAATATTGATTGAATATTAAAATTTATTCTATTTTTGTGCTACGAAAAGTGGAAAATTTGCCTTGATTGCAACCACGTAAAAAAATTGCTAAAAACAGATCTTTTACCCATTTCTATCTTTTCGATATTTTTTTTAAACTTATTTATAAAACTATGTCTTATTTATTTACATCAGAATCAGTTTCTGAAGGGCACCCAGACAAGGTTGCAGATCAAATTTCAGATGCGCTTATCGACAACTTTTTAGCTTTCGACCCTACTTCTAAAGTAGCATGCGAAACTTTAGTAACTACCGGCCAAGTGGTATTGGCTGGCGAGGTTAAATCTAAAGCCTATTTGGATGTGCAATCTATTGCAAGAGAAGTAATCAAGAAAATTGGTTACACTAAATCGGAATACATGTTCGAAAGTAACTCTTGTGGTATTTTATCTGCTATTCATGAGCAATCACAAGACATTAACCAAGGAGTTGAGCGTAAAAAGAAAGAAGATCAAGGTGCCGGTGATCAAGGAATGATGTTTGGTTATGCAACCAACGAAACCAATGATTACATGCCTTTGGCTTTAGATATTGCGCATAAATTATTAATTGAATTGGCTGCCATTCGCAGAGAAAACAAAGAGATTAAATATTTAAGACCAGATGCTAAATCACAAGTTACATTGGAGTACGATGATAACAATAAACCTGTTAGAATTGATGCCATTGTAATTTCAACTCAACACGATGATTTCGATGCAGATCAAAAAATGCTTGCGAAAATCAAAGCGGACTTAATCAAAGTATTAATTCCACGTGTAATGAAAAAATACCCTAAGTATAAAGCATTATTCAACAATAAAATTCAATACCATATTAACCCAACGGGTAAGTTTGTTATTGGTGGACCACACGGTGATACTGGTTTAACTGGAAGAAAAATTATCGTAGATACTTATGGTGGTAAAGGTGCTCACGGTGGTGGTGCGTTTTCTGGTAAAGATCCTTCTAAAGTAGATAGATCGGCTGCATACGCAACTAGACACATTGCAAAAAATGTAGTTGCTGCAGGTCTTTGCGACGAAATTTTAGTACAAGTTTCTTATGCAATTGGCGTGGCTAAACCAATGGGTATTTATGTAAATACTTATGGTACGGCAAAAGTGGCTTTAACAGATGGCGACATTGCAAAGAAAATCGAAAAGCTTTTTGATATGCGCCCTTATGCAATTGAACAACGTTTAAAATTGCGTAACCCTATGTATTCTGAAACTGCTGCTTATGGTCATATGGGTCGTAAGAACGAGATAGTAACTAAATCGTTTCAATCGCCAGATGGCAAAGTGAAAAAAATGAAAGTAGAATTATTTACTTGGGAGAAACTAGATTTCGTAGATAAAGTGAAAAAAGAATTCAAATTGAAATAATTTTCAGAAACTAAATAAAAGCCCCAATCAATATTGGGGCTTTTTATTTATATTTAAATATTAATAAAAAACGATTATGAAAAAGAAACATTTAGCAGTGTTATTTTGCTTGTTCGGAGGCCTAAGCGCTACCGCTCAAAATAAAATGGTACCAGAAACATTATGGCAAATGGGAAGGGTTTCAGAGCCAATAAGCGCGCCAGATGGCAAGCTGGTAGTGTATTCGGTAACCCGCTTTAATATTCAAGCAAACAAAGGCAATACAGATTTATTCGTGGTGCCCGTTGCCGGTGGAGAAGCCAAACAAATTACCAACTCATTTTCGTCCGAAAGTAATGCCAGATGGAGACCCGATGGTAAAAAAATTGGTTACATAGGAATAGAAACTGGTACGCCGCAATTATGGGAAATAAATCCAGATGGTAGCGACAATAAACAAATTACCAGTTTTAAAAATGGCGTCTCGAATTTTAATTATTCGCCAAAAGGAAATATGATTTATTTTACGCAAGATGTTAAAATTCAGGAAACGCTAGCAGATCGTTATCCTGATTTGCCTAAAGCAAATGCATTGGAATATGATGGCCTAATGATGCGCCATTGGAATCAATGGGAAGATGTAAATTTTTCTCATATCATGGTAAGTACTTACAATGATGGTAAAGTTGCACAACCCCGAGACATTATGCCTAACGAGCCCTATGATGCGCCCAACGGGCCTTTTGGAGGAGAAGAAGAAATTAATTGGAGCCCCGATGGAAAGTTGATTGCTTATTCATGTAAAAAAGAAGAAGGCACCGCTTACGCTACAAGTACCAATACCGATATTTATATTTTTGATTTAGCAACAGGCAAAACAGAAAATATTTCTATAGACAATAAAGGGTATGATACACAACCTAGATTTTCGCCAGATGGAAAATCAATTGCTTGGTTAAGTATGGAACGTGCTGGATTCGAAGCAGACAAAAATAGAATTGTGGTATTAGAATTAGCTACTAAAACCTTAAAAGAAATCACCAAAGATTTAGATCAAAGTGCAGACGAAATGATTTGGTCGCCAGATTCAAAAACAATTTATTTTGCCAGTTGCACCAATGCAGTTCATCAATTATATGCTTATTCAATTAATGCTAAAGCTGCAAATTTGGTTAAAATTACCAATGGCTTAACCGATATGGGCACTATCAGCCTTGCCTCAGACGCCAAAAGCACTTATCTGATTGCTACTAAAACCAGCCTATCTAGACCGGCAGAAATTGTAAAAGTAGATGTATTGAAAGGTAAAATAGAAACACTTACCACTACTAACGATGCACTATATGCAGGTTTAAAATTAGGTAAAGTAGAGAAGCGCATGATCAGTACTTCTGATAACAAAGAAATGTTGACTTGGGTAATTTACCCACCCGATTTCGATCCTAAGAAAAAATATCCTACCCTTTTATATTGTCAAGGTGGACCACAAAGCACCATTAGTCAAAGTTTTTCTTTCCGTTGGAATTTTCAGTTGATGGCTGCCAATGGTTATATTATTGTTGCGCCAAACCGCAGAGGTTTACCTTCTTTTGGACAAGAATGGAACGATCAAATTTCTGGTGATTGGGGTGGACAAGCTATGCGAGATTATTTAGCGGCTATAGATGAATTAAGTAAAGAACCATTTGTAGATACTGCCCGCAGAGGTGCAATAGGCGCGAGTTATGGCGGTTATTCGGTTTACTATTTAGCAGGGAATCACAATGGTAGATTCAAATCATTTATTGCGCATTGTGGGGTGTTTAATTTAGAAAGCATGTATGGTGCAACAGAAGAAATTTTCTTCAGTAACCACGACATGGAAGGTCCATATTGGAAATCGCCGCAACCAAAATCATACGAACAATTTTCGCCACATAAATTTGTACAAAACTGGAACACACCAATTTTAGTAATACATAACGAGAAAGATTTTAGGGTTCCACTTGGTGAGGGCTTACAAGCATTCAGCGCAGCGCAATTAAAAGGGATTAAAAGTAGATTCTTATACTTTGCAGACGAAGGCCATTGGGTCACTAAACCTCAAAACAGCCTTTTATGGCAACGAGAGTTTTTTAGATGGTTAAAAGAAACTTTATAAGCTAATAACAATTAGATTAAAACAGCTGGCCCAAAAGGCCGGCTGTTTTTAGTTACAGCCTTTTGATGCAAAATAAAATACCGCTAACCATCCAATTCCTTTTATTAAAAAGAAGAAGAAACCTGCGATTCCAATTCGCTTGAGCCAGTTTGAATATTTTGTTTTCATAAAAAATATGCGCAAGATATTAATAATATTCAACAAAGAATTGGCCTAGTTGTTTTGCACTTGCCTACTATTTAGTAATTTGCATTATAATCTACACAAATGGACGCAAACAATAATCCTTGGCAAATCTTAACCGAAAAAGAAATTTATGATAACCCCTGGATCAATGTTAAAGAATTCGATGTAATAAATCCAGGCGGAGGAAAAGGTATTTACGGCAAGGTGCATTTTAAAAACTTAGCCATCGGTATTATCGCGCTCAACGAACACAATCAAATTGCCTTGATAGGGCAATACCGCTTCCCCATTGAGCAATATAGCTGGGAAATACCCGAAGGTGGAGGCTTACACGGTATAGATCCTTTGCTGTCTGCTCAAAGAGAACTCCAAGAAGAAACTGGTTTGCTGGCAAATAATTGGGAAAAAATAATGGAAATGCATTTGTCTAATTCGGTTAGCGACGAATTAGCCATTGTCTATTTAGCCACTTCTTTGCAACAGCAACAAGCTAGCCCCGAAGAAAGCGAGGCGCTCGAATTAAAATGGGTAGCACTAGATGAAGCTTTTCAATGGGTCATGCAAAATAAAATTACCGATGCAATAAGTGTTGCGGCAATTCTAAAATTAAAAATATTACAACTAGGTTTAAACTAAAAAATATGAAATTTAAAATTCTCGGATTTGTTTTTTTATTGGGCTTTAGCTGCTTGCAAAGCCTTGCACAGTTGATGGATGGGCAGCCTGCTGTATTTACACAAAAAGATAGTTTACGCGGCACACTCAGTAATTTTAGAAATTGTTACGATGTAACTTATTACCATTTAGCAGTAAAAATAAATATCGATACCAAAACAATTCAAGGATCAAATAGCATTTCATTTAAATGCCTTTCAGATTTTGAAGAAATTCAAATTGATTTATTTGAAAACTTAAACATCGATCAAATTCTTTTTCAAGGAAAAGCATTAACTTTTAAAAGAGTTTACAATGCGGTATTTGTTAAATTTCCAAACACGCTTTTAAAAGGTCAGCAAGAAAATATAACCGTTTTTTATAGTGGTACACCAACTATTGCTAAAAAAGCACCTTGGGATGGTGGGATTGTTTTTAGTAAAGATGAAAATGGTGAACCATGGGTAGCGGTTGCATGTCAGGGTTTTGGTGCCAGTTGTTGGTGGCCAAATAAAGATCACCAAAGCGATGAACCAGACAGTATGCTCATCAGTATTACTTGTCCTGATCCATTGCTGAATATATCTAATGGACGCTTAAGGTCTGTTGTAAAACAAGCAGATGGTTATAGCCAATACAATTGGTTTGTTGCCAACCCAATTAATAATTACGATGTCACTTTTAACATTGGCAATTATGTTCATTTTACAGACACTTATGCGAGTCCGATAAAAAATCAAAATTTGACTTTAGATTATTGGGTAATGAAAAGCAACGAAGCCAAAGCAAAAAAACAATTTGAACAGGTTAAGCCAATGCTGGCTATTTTTGAAAATAGATTTGGTCCTTATGCATTTTACGAAGATGGCTACAAGCTAGTAGAGTCTCCTTATTTGGGCATGGAACACCAAAGCTGCGTAGCTTATGGTAATGGCTATAAAAACGGTTACAGGGGCTTTGATTTATCGGGTTCTGGCGAAGGCAAAAAATTTGATTATATCATTATACACGAGAGTGCACACGAATGGTGGGGTAACTCTTTAACCTCTTATGATATTGCCGACATGTGGATTCACGAGGGCTTTGGCCAATATGCAGAAGCTGTTTATTTAGAAGATCTATTTGGAAAATCATCGGCAGACAAATATTTAAATGGTTTAAAAAGAGGAGTGGGTAATAAAGAAACTATTATTGGGCCCTACGGTGTGAACCAAGAAGGCGCAGGCGATATGTATCCTAAAGGTGCCTTGTTTTTAAATACCCTAAGAAGTGTGATTCATAACGATGCCATTTGGTGGGACATTGTAAAAGGTTTGCAAGAAAAATATGCGCGTAAAAATATTTCTACACAAGATGTGCTTACATTCATGAACGAAAAATCAAAAATGGATTTGACTGCTATTTTTCATCAATACTTAAATGTGGCTAGTTTAGCTAAATTAAATGTGCAAATGAAAACCAGCGAAAGCGGCTTAAACCTAAGCTATAGTTGGGATTGCGAGACTAAAGATTTTGACATGCCCATTACTATATTTATAAAAGGCGAAGCGGTTATTATTCAACCTAAAGCAAAAGAGCAAAAATTATTTTACGCAAAAACAGCTATAAAAGATTTAGTTTTTGACGAAACAGGTTATTACTATCAATTGAATTTAAAATAAATTATTGCGTATTTTTAAAATGCGCTAATACTAATTTAATTTCGTCGTAAGTAATATCTTCTTTTACTTTTGATTTGATATCGTTTAGTTTTTCGGCCTTTGAATTTTTAATAGCCTCCATCACATAATCCAATCGGTGTTTTGAAATAACTTGTTCAATAGTTAATTCACCAACAGCAATTAATTTGGCAAGGTGGGTGTTTACGGTGCCTAAAGTAATATTTCTGATTTCTGCTATTTCTTCGGGGCTTTTCCCTTCTTTAATTAAACGGAAAGTATGCAAGTGCGTTGGCTCTTTCTCTGTGTTTTTGGGCTTCTTAGCCTGTTTGCTTAGGCTATACCAATAAGTTGCTTGTTGCGCAGACCAGGCCTCGCTATCAAATTGCTTATTAGCAAGCAGGCCATTCGTTAAAAAACTAAACTTATTAATATGTTGGTATTGATGAAATAAATCTAGTAAGGTTTCGGAAAGAGAAACTTGTTTTTTTGCTTTTGTAAATTCAATTGCTTGTATATAATCGCAAGCTTTTTTTATATGTGTTTCGAAATATATTTGCGCATCGTTTAATCTGCTTGCAATTTTTTCGAGTTCTTTTGCAATAAACAAGGGCAAAATTTGTTTTTGAAAATTGATTGCCACTTGTTGCAAATCATTTAAGGCATTAGAAAATTCAGTAATGTTTTCTTGATCTGTTGAACTTAAAGCAACAAACTCTTTTGCATGATTTTCTATTAAAGTGCGCCAGTTAGCAATGTGTTTATTAAAGTCGAAAGCAATACGAAGCAATTGCGCTAAATACTCCCAAGAAGCTTGTGCTATCTGGCTTTCAGAGGGTACATTTTCTGCAGTTTCTTGTTCAAATTGAAGTACTGCAGGCTCGCTTGCAATTCCGTTTGTGGAAATTGCTGAACTCAATACTAAACCACTTAAACTTGTTAATCTAGAAAGTGCCACATAGGCTTGACCCGATGCAAAAACTTTTTTAATATCGATAATTGCTTTATCAAAAGTTAAGCCTTGGCTTTTATGAATGGTAATGGCATAAGCTAATCGCAAGGGTAATTGCATATATGTTCCAATCACTTCTTCGTTCAGTTTTCCGCTACTTTCTTCTACTATGTACCGAATGTTTTTCCATTCTTGAAAAGCTAATTTTATTTTTTCATTCGCAGCGCAAGTAATCCAAACTTCGTCGGCATGCAATGCAGTTACCACGCCAATTTTGCCGTTAAAATATAAATTATTTTGCGTGTCGTTTTTAATAAACATGACTTGTGCGCCTATTTTTAAAGTCAAATTGGCTTCGCAAGGATAAATAGATTCTGGAAATTCTCCGGTAATTTTTGCATTGTAACTAACTGGCTTACTGTTAATTAATGCTAATTCTTTATTGTTTTTTTCTTCGGCTGTTTTGTTGTGCGTGCTCAGGGTGATATAACCTTCGCTTGCGCTCGGATTAAAATCTTTGATCACGCGTTGGTTTAAAATGGCTACATCATTTGCCGTTAATTGATTGCTGCGCAAATTGGCTAAAATGTCGGTAAAAATTGGATCGCTTTGGCGGTGTATTTTTTTTAATTCAACATAAACTGGTGAATTATTTCTTAATGCTTTGGCATCGAAGAAATACATGCTCGGATAATAGTCTTTTAAAACTTGCCAGTCGCTTTCTTGATAAATTGGAGGCAACTGCATTAAATCGCCTACAAATAAAACTTGTACACCACCAAATGCAGCCGAATTTTTTCTAACGCTTCTTAAAATAAAATCAATGGCATCTAACGTATCTGCACGCAGCATGCTCACTTCATCTATAATTAATAACTCCACTTCTGTTAATGCTTTTCTTTTTATAGCATTCATTCGAAAATTACCAAGCAAGGTGCTTTCCGATTCGAATCTAAAAAATGGATGTTTGGAATAGGCTATTGCTGCTGGCACATAGGCTCCAATGGGTATTTGAAATTGCGAGTGAATTGTTACACCGCCTACATTTAATGCTGCAATTCCGGTTGGTGCAACAACAATGGTGTTTTTAGCCGTGCTTCGAATTAATTTTTTTAAAAAAGTAGTTTTGCCTGTGCCAGCTTTGCCTGTTAAAAAAACAGGTAAACTAGTTTGGTGAATTAACTTTTCTACTAAAACTATTTCTGAAGAAGATTCCAAATTAAAAAATAATAAATGTGCTCGAACGTCGATAAATATAAGCAATAAAAAAGGCTCGTTAAACGAGCCTTTTTTTTAATTATCTGAAGCGATTCCCGCTACAAAATAATCTCGATTCATTCGGGCTATATTGCTTAGCGAAATTCCTTTCGGACATTCGGCTTCACAGGCCCCAGTATTAGTACAGTTTCCAAATCCTTCTTCATCCATTTTGGCAACCATGTTGTGTACGCGCAGGTAACGCTCTGGCTGACCTTGCGGTAACAATGCCAATTGCGAAACTTTTGCTGATACAAATAACATAGCCGAAGCGTTTTTACACGCTGCAACGCAAGCACCACAACCAATACAAGCTGCTGCTGCAAAAGAAAGATCTGCATCTTCTTTTCCAATTGGAAGCGAATTGGCATCTTGTGCATTTCCTGTATTTACAGAAACATAACCGCCCGATGCAATAATTCTATCAAAAGCAGAACGGTTTACCGCTAAATCTTTTACAATGGGAAATGGTGCTGCTCTCCAAGGCTCAATAGTAATGGTTTGGCCATCTTCGAAAGAGCGCATGTGTAATTGACAGGTAGTCACTCTATCTTTAGGACCATGTGGTCTGCCATTGATATATAAACTACACATGCCACAAATGCCTTCTCTACAATCGTGATCAAATGCAATTGGCTCATCACCTTTTACAATCAATTGTTCGTTTAAAACATCCATCATTTCTAAAAAAGACATGTCTGGTGAAATATCTTTTACTTGATAGTTGACTAATTTGCCCTCGGCGTTTTTATTTTTTTGACGCCACACTTTTAGTGTAAGGTTCATATTTCCGCTCATAATTTTTTGTGCTTATTTATAACTTCTTTGTGCAATTTTAATGTTATCGTATTTCAACTCTTCTTTATGTAATTCGAATTGATTTTGTCCTTTGAATTCCCAAGCAGCAACGTAAGCATACTTTTCGTCGTCTCTTAACGCTTCTCCATCTTCGGTTTGAAACTCTTCGCGGAAATGTCCACCG
>JBILIO010000202.1:0-2833 GCA_044349915.1 Sphingobacteriales bacterium
GGCGCTTATTTATTCGCTTATTTATCAAAAAGAATAGGTAATATAAATGCCATTATTGGGGCTATTTGTTGTTGGATAATTATTTGTGTTTTTGCATACAATATTCAAACATCCAATCAATTTTATGTTTTAGCATTTTGCGTAGGCATGATTATGGGCGGTATACAATCCCTTTCAAGGTCTACTTATTCAAAGCTTTTACCCGACACATCAGATACCACTTCTTATTTTAGTTTTTACGATACCACCGAAAAAATTGCCATAGTATTGGGCACAGCCTCTTATGGTATAATAGAAGAATTAACCGGTTCTATGCGAAATTCTATATTTTCTTTAGTTGGTTTTTTTACCGTTGGACTTATTATTTTAGTTAAATATCGTAAACTAATTACCAAGGGATAAGAAACAAATGCTATTTTTGTTGTGATGAAAGTTTCTCTGTTTATTCCTTGTTTTGTTGATCAATTATTTCCGCAAACAGCCCAACATACCTTTTCTATTTTAGAGAAATTAGGTTGTAAGGTTGAATATAACGATAATCAAACCTGTTGCGCTCAACCTGCTTTCAACGCTGGTTTTTGGGACGAAGCAAAAGTGGTGGCACAAAAATTCATCAATGATTTTCCAGATTCGATGTATATCGTAAGTCCGTCTGGATCTTGCGTAGGCATGGTAAAATCTAGCTATTCCGAATTATTTACCAATTCGGTATCGCATAATAAATGCAGGAGTATCCAACAAAATATTTTTGAATTAAGCGACTTTCTCATCAATGTATTAAAAGTCGAAAACATAGGTGCAAGATTTCCTCATAAAGTTACCTTTCACGATGCTTGCGGCGCGCTTAGAGAATGTGGCATCAAGGAAAGCCCTCGAACATTATTAAAACACGTACAAGGTCTTGAATTAATAGAAGTAGACGATTGCGAAACTTGTTGTGGATTTGGCGGTACATTTGCCGTTAAATTCGAAGCCATATCAACCGCAATGGCCGAGCAAAAGGTGCTTAATGCCATTCAAACAGGAGCGGAGTACATTGTTTCTACCGATATTTCTTGTTTAATGCATATGCAGGCTTATATCGATAAAAACGAATTACCTATAAAAACGATTCATATTGTGGATGTTTTGGCTACCTGCCTTTCAAATTAGGGCCTTTTTTGCTAAATTAGCGCCATGAAGAATTTTTTACTTTCTTTTTTAATCATTTCTATCTTATTTGCTTGTAATGCTGCCCCAAAATCAGATACTGCAAGCAATAACAATACTGTTGTAAAAGATTCTGCCATTATTTCTGGTGATCAAATTCCAAAAGAATTAATTGACTTAAACGAAAAAGTAAAAAATAGAGCAGGAGATCCATCTGTATATGCTGCGCGTGCTGCCTATTTAGTAAGACATCAAAACATTGATGCAGCCTACGAAGATTTAATTAAAGGATTCGCGATCGATTCTACTTACATGCCATTATACAATAGTTTAGCAGATTACCATTTAATGAAAGGTGAGCCCGCACAAGCTAAGCAGGCTTTAGAAAAAGCCTTATCTATTAATAAATCTAGTTACATGACCTATGTTAAAATGGGTGAATTATTTTTCTTAGCTAAAAAATATGATTTAGCGTTTAAGCAAATCAATAATGGCTTAAGAATTAATAAATATTATAGCGATGGTTATTTTTGGAAGGGAATGATTTATAAAGAAAAAGCAGATACCATTGCTGCAAATGCTAATTTCCAAACAGCTATTGAACAAGATCCAGAAAACTATAAAGCCTATATGCAATTAGGTTTGCTGGCTATTCCTTCAAGAAATAAAATGGCAATTGATTATTTTACTTCAGCCATTAAAGTTGATCCAACAAAAACCGAAGCTTTTTATGGTAGGGCTTATTATTATCAATTAGTTTCGGAGTTTGATAAAGCTATTCAGGATTATACCAAAGTGGTAGAAATAGACAAACGCAATGCATCAGCATTTTATAATTTAGGTATTCTACATTATAATTTAAGAGTGTTAGAAATTGCAGCGGCAAACTTTAATAAAGCCATCGAAAATAATCCAAAATATGCCGAAGCGTTTTATATGCGTGGCCTATGTAACGAAGCCAAATCTAATGATGACGCGGCAATAGCAGATTTTGAATACGCATTGAGTTTAAAAGAAAATTACACATTAGCAGCGCAAGGACTAGACAGAGTTCGCAGCGCAAAGCAATCAATAAAAAAATAAAAATGATAAATATTACATTACCTGATGGATCGCAAAGATCATATGAAAAAGGAATAAATGCCTATCAGGTTGCATTGAGTATAAGTGAAGGTTTAGCGCGTAATGTTCTTGCGGCAGAAATCAATGGAGAAGTTTGGGATGCCAATAGGGCTATTCATACAGATGTAAATTTAAAATTATTAACCTGGAATGATGATAAAGGAAAAGCTGCTTTTTGGCACTCTTCTGCTCACATCATGGCAGAAGCCCTAGAAGCATTGTATCCAGGTACAAAATTTGGAATTGGACCTGCCATAGAAACCGGTTTTTATTATGATGTAGATTTTGGCGATCGCGAATTTTCTTCAGATGAATTTAAAAAAATCGAAGATAAAATAATGGAATTGGCTAAAACTAAATCGGAATTTATTCGAAAAGAAATTAGCAAAACAGATGCCATTAATTATTTTCAAGCCAAAGGAGATGAGTACAAATTAGATTTATTAGAAAGTTTAACAGATGGTCAAATTACTTTTTACGAACAAGGTAATTTTACCGATTTATGCAGAGGCCCACATATTCCAAACACTGGATTTGTAAAGGCGGTAAAGCTAATGAGTGT
>JBILIO010000203.1:0-2827 GCA_044349915.1 Sphingobacteriales bacterium
ATATACTAAAATAACAGCTGATAAAATATTTCTTAGTTAAATCTATAATTTGCTTGTTGTATGATAGGTGTTTTTAATAAGGATACGCCTAATATGGGTTCTTTTAAGATGGTATTGGCTAAATCAACCCAATCTGGATTAATGGCTCTAATTAATTTCTCTTTTTGGGCCCTTGTCCATTGTTTTAGCATTAATAAACGGTCTTTAGCTTGAAATGCACTATTGAATGCTTCGAAATAAACTAAACGGGTATTAGATTCTGTATAACCTTCAAATAAATCGGGTTTTATTTTATGTGTTTTAGAAAATTGAATGATATCTTCTGTAATGCCTATTTCTATAGCTGTTCTATTGGCATTAGTAATAAAATAAAGGTATTTAACCTCTGTAGCAATACTTGTTTTTTGTGATTTAATTTCTTGATTAATGATCATAGCTAAAAATTTTAGTTGTTTTTTAAATATTTATTACTAATTTTATAAGCAATAATACTAACATTTTTAGCAATTCCAAAATAATTATGAAAAAAATTAGCGCTAACATTAAGTTTCTAAGGAAAAACAAAGGTTTAACTCAAGAGCAATTTGCCACCGAAATAGGCATAAAAAGGTCTATGGTGGGTGCATATGAAGAAGATAGAGCCAGTCCAAAAATGGAAAATATCAAAGAAATTGCTAATTTTTTTGGTATTTCGGTAGACGAATTGGTAAGTGAAAGAATTACGGCCAAATGGTTAGAAGAAAAAGCCAAACGAGTACAAAACGAAACAGAATTAAAAGCAGGTAATTTAAGGGTATTAAGCATTACCGTAGATTCAGATAATAACGAAAACATAGAATTAGTGCCCGTAAAAGCAAGTGCTGGTTACCTAAATGGCTATGCCGATCCAGATTTTGTAAAAGAATTACCCAAATTTCATTTACCCATATTACAAAATGGAACCTTTAGAGCCTTCGAAATTAAAGGAGACTCTATGTTACCCCTATTTCCTGGAAGTATTGTGGTAGGCGAGTTTATAGACGATTGGAAGACCATTAAATCTAACGAAACCTATGTGGTAGTTTCAAAAAATGACGGTATTGTATATAAAAGAGTCATCAATAAATTAAAAGATCAAAAACAATTACTGTTAAAGTCTGATAATAAAGTATACGATCCATACACCATTACCGCCGACGAAGTAATTGAAATTTGGAAAGCGAAAGCCTATATCAGTATGAATTTCCCGGAACCAGATAACGATACCAGCATTGAAAAATTAACGGGTATGATGATGGAAATGCAAAAGAAAATTAACTCGATTCAAAAAGATTAAATGCGAAATATTATTTATAGCAAGAAATAACTTCCTAAACCAAGGATCAATAAGAAACCGATGGTATCGGTAAATGCAGTTAGTAATATAGAAGATGCAACAGCGGGATCAAAACCTAATTTCTCTAAAATGATAGGTACAGAAGCCCCTACAATGCCTGCTAATATTAGGTTTCCAAGCATTGCTAAAAATACAACTACGCCTAACATAGCCGAATGATTATTAAACATGGCTACAATAGCCACCATTGTTCCAAAAAATAATCCGTTGAAAACGCCAACGATTAATTCTTTAGAAATGGTTTGAAATATTTTAGAATCTGGTAAAGTATTCAAAGAAATACGACGAATGGTTACGGCAAGTGCTTGTGTGCCGGCATTGCCTCCCATTCCAGCAATAATGGGCATAAAAGTTGCCAATAAAGTAATTTTTGCAATGGTATCTTGAAACATAAATACAACAGAACTCGCTAAAAATGCAGTAGCCATATTCACTACCAACCAAGGCATTCTACTTCTTAATGCTGCTTTCCAATTACCACTTAATTCCTCTTCGTCGGAAACGTTTGCAATCTTCAAAATGTCTTCGGTTGTTTCTTCTTCTAAAACGTCGATAACATCATCAAAAGTAACAACACCTAACAAAACATTACTTTTATCTACTACAGGAATACCTGGTAAGTTATACTGCGAAAGCATTTGCGCCACTTCTTCTTGGTCGGTATCTGTTTCCACATAAATTAATTCTTCATCATATAAAGCATCAATTCTGATGTGTGCTTTAGCTTTGATCAAGTTTTTTAATGAAACCGTACCCACCAATCGGTCGGCATCGTCTACCACATAAATTGCATAAAAAGCTTCTATCTCTTCCGATTGCAAAGCCACTTCTTCGAGTGCTTCTTTTTTAGTTAAAGAACAATGAATTTTTACAATTTCGGTGGTCATTAAACCACCCGCTGTATCTTCGGGGTAAACTAATAATTTACGAATTTCAGCAGCATCCTCAACATCAATTCTATCTAAAATTTCGTCTCGTTTAGATTCCGATAATTGACTGACAATATCTGTTGCATCATCGTAAGATAATTCTTCGACAATATTGGTAACTAAATCGGAATGTAAACTTTCTAATAATCTTTCGGGATGAGACTCTGGATCCATTTCAGATATAGCCTCGGAAGCGATATCAATGGGTAATAAATGAATAATGCGGTGACGCTTTTTTTCTTTTAAAAGTTCTAATATAAATGCGATTTCGGTAGGATGTAATTCTTCCAAAAAGGCCTTTAAATTTTCTTCAGGCCCATCAAATAGAACTTCTATCTTTTCTAAATCTAATAATATGTCGTCTTTTTGTTTCAAGTCGCTAAAATACTGCCGATTATTGAGAAATCCGTATTATATGTCAAAAAAAAATCCTTATTGGTTCACAATAAGGATTTCTAGGATAAATGAATGAATTATTGTTGCACAATCATGGCAACGGTGATGGCACGCGTAATGGCGCTAT
>JBILIO010000204.1:0-2819 GCA_044349915.1 Sphingobacteriales bacterium
CCAGCCCGGAACCGAAATAAAAGTTACGCCCGATAAGGATGCACCGATCATGCCGTAGGCAATAATATACCAAGGCGATGATTTATTACCTAAAAAATACGATTGGTTATTTGAATTTCTGCTTGTAAGCCAAGTAATTACAAATAGTAAAACAGAATAGGCGGCAACGCAGGTAAAAATAAAACTAGCAGACATAAGCAATGGCTTTGTAACAAATGTAATTATAAATCTTATTTTTACCTCATGAATATTCCTTCTAGACAGCTCGAAGAGGCTGTAAAGCAATTTGCGCAATTACCTGGCGTTGGTAGCAAAACCGCGCTTCGCTTGGTTTTGCATTTATTAAAACAAGAGCCAGCCATGGTGCGTCATTTTGGAGCAGTATTTCAAACATTAAAAGATGATATTCATTATTGCAAAAGGTGTAATAATATTTCGGATACCGAATTGTGTAGTATTTGTAATAACCCCAAAAGAGTACAACACGAATTATGTGTGGTAGAAGATATTCGCGATATTATTGCCATTGAAAATACCCAGCAATACAATGGCTTGTACCATGTATTAGGGGGCTTAATATCGCCAATGGAAGGGGTAGGGCCTAACGAATTACAAATAGAATCTTTAATTACCCGCTTACAAAACGAACCCATCACAGAAGTGATTATGGCATTAAGTGCCACCATGGAGGGAGATACCACTTTGTTTTACATCGATAAAAAAATAAAAGGATTTTCGTTAAAAGTAACCACATTGGCCCGTGGAGTTGCCTTTGGTGGCGAGCTCGAATATGTAGACGAACTTACATTGGGTCGTTCAATCGTAACCAGGGTGCCTTACGAAAGCAATAATCGTTAGGCTTATTCGTTAAAACGCATGGCGCGGCAAACACAAAAAAATAGTATATTTCCTCAATTTTAAGAGTTAAATGAAGTTATCGGTTGTTATTGTTAATTATAATGTGAAGTACTTTTTAGAGCAGTGTTTGTATGCTGTTCGAAAAGCAAAACAACATTTACCAATCGAAGTTTTTGTGGTCGATAATAATTCGGTCGATGGTTCGATGGAAATGCTCAAAGAAAAATTTCCAGAAGTTCAATTAATTGAGAATAAAAAAAATGTTGGTTTTTCTGTAGCCAATAACCAAGCCATGCAAATTGCGCAAGGCGAATACTTCTTATTGCTTAACCCCGATACGGTGGTGCAAGAAGACACCTTTGTTAAAATCTGCGACTTTATGGACGCGCATCCAAATGCAGGTGGCTTAGGCGTAAAAATGATCGATGGTAAAGGGCAATTTTTACCCGAATCTAAACGTGGATTGCCCACCCCATTTGTTGCTTTTTGCAAAATTATGGGTTTGTCTAATTTATTTCCAAAATCAAAAAAGTTTGGTCGCTATCATTTAGGGTTTTTAGATAAAAATAAAATCCATAAAGTAGATGTACTTGCGGGTGCCTTTATGTTGATGCGTAAATCGGCACTCGATCAAGTGGGTTTACTCGACGAAACATTTTTTATGTATGGCGAAGACATAGACCTCTCGTACCGCATACAGCTTGGCGGTTACGACAATTACTATTTTCCAGACACGCAAATTATCCATTATAAAGGAGAGAGTACCAAAAAGAGTTCGGTAAATTATGTCTTTGTGTTTTACAATGCCATGATTATTTTTGCTCAAAAACATTTTACTAAAAACAACGCACAGTTATTCTCTTTCTTAATTAATATCGCCATTTATTTGCGAGCAGGATTAGCTATAATTTCGCGCTTATTACGCAAACTGGTATTGCCATTTTTAGATGCAGCTACCTGGTATGCCGGAATTTATTTTATCAAAATTTATTGGGAGCATAACCATCGATTTGTTCGCAAGGCCTATGCTCCTGAGTTAATGAATACAGCCGTTCCCATCTATATCCTTATTTGGTTAATGTCCGTTTGGTTATTGGGTGGTTATGATAAACCTTATAAGCTTTCGAAACTAGTGCGTGGATTATTTATTGGCACTATTGGCATTGGTTTAATGTATGCATTCCAGAACGAAGCTTGGCGTTTTTCTAGAGCAATTATTATTTTAGGTGCTTTTTGGACAGTGATTGCTGCAGTAGGCTTGCGGATAGTTTTGAATGCATTAGGCTTAAAAAATTATAAATTAGATGGCATCAGTACCGAAAAGAAAATAGTAATTGTTGCTAAAATTGAAGAAGGCGAGCGCGTGCTAGAAATGATCCGTCATGCCGTTGGAAGTATTAATTTTATTGGCTTTGTACAACCCGACAGAAATGCGAGCGAGGCTTATTTGGGCGATGTTTCTCAATTAAACGAAGTAGTAGAAGTTTACCAAGTAGACGAAATTATTTTTTCGACCAAAGATATTCAATTGCAAGAAATTATTTTAGCCATGTCTAAAGTAAATCAATCACAAGTTGATTTTAAAATAGCACCCGAAGAAAGTTTATTTATTATTGGCAGTAATTCGGTCGACAATCCAGGTGATTTATATACCATTGATATTAATTTTGCTATCGCTAAACCCGCAGCTAAACGAAACAAACAATTGTTAGATTTTATCCTAAGTATATTGTTGTTGTTGACTTTCCCAATTCATCTATTGTTTGTTAAATCGCCTTTTCAATTGCTAAAAAATATATTTTCGGTTTTGTTTTTAGAAAAATCGTGGGTAGGTTATGCGAATAAAGTAATCGATAATAAACATTTACCAAAATTAAAACCAGGTGTTTTGAGCCCAGTCAATGGCATTAAAAATAAACAATCCGTTTCCGACTCAACGGCTAAAAGATTAAATCTTTTAT
>JBILIO010000131.1:0-5216 GCA_044349915.1 Sphingobacteriales bacterium
TAAGAGAAAAGACTTGTTGAAATTATTTAAGAAAAGCAATAAAACTGGACAATACAAGAGAAGCATTGTCTACGATTATTATATTTTAAAGAAGCGAAAATTTACTGATTTATCAGTCAGAAACTTTTTCAGATAATAAATAATTGATGGCTAAGGTGTAACTTTTAAATCCAAAACCTGCAATAATACCAATGCATTTTTTGGCTGTTAAAGATTCGTGTCTGTAAGCCTCTCTAGCATAAATATTACTAATGTGTACTTCTACCACTGGGCTTTCGATAGCCGAAATGGTATCTGCTAAAGACACCGAGGTATGCGTATAACCGCCAGCATTTAATATAATTCCATCTACACGGTAGCCAACTTCTTGTATTTTATTAATTAATTCCCCTTCCACATTACTTTGAAAATAGTCAAACTCTATGCTTGGGTACTCTTTTTTAATTTGTTCATAATAATCTTCAAATGGTTTTTCTCCGTATATTGTGGTTTCTCTTTTACCAAGAAGATTTAAATTTGGTCCGTTGATGATGCAAATTTTCATAAATTATGGATTGGAATTCTGCTAAAAAAAGTTTTAAATCGTATTTGCAATTAGAGCGATCGCTGTCTGTTCATTCTATTAGCGCTTATCTTCATGATTTAGAAAAACTAGCGCAATATTTCGAATTGAATCAACAAAAAATTAGCCCCCTTGCTGTTACAAGCAAAGATATAAAAGATTTTTTGGTATGGATTAACCAATTGGGCATGACAGCCAGTTCGCAATCGCGTATTTTATCAGGAATTAAAGCTTTTTATAAATTCTTGAACTTAGAAGACCTTATTTTAGTAGACCCCGCTAGTTTAGTAGAAGCACCCAAAATAGGTCGAAAGCTCCCCGATACGCTCTCTATTGACGAAATCAACACTTTGATAGATGCAATCGATTTAAGCACGCCAGAAGGCACCAGAAACAAGGCTATGCTAGAAACATTATATGCTTGTGGTTTGCGTGTTTCTGAATTAATTAATTTGCAAATTTCTAATTTACAATTGAACATCGATTTTTTAAAAGTGACCGGAAAAGGTGATAAAGAAAGATATGTACCCATTGGCCCGCAAGCACAAAAAATGATTGAACTTTATCGCTTAGAAATTCGTAATCATTTGATTATTAAAAAAGGCCAAGAAGATTATTTATTTTTAAACAGAAGAGGCAGCAAATTGAGTCGCATCAGCGTGTTTACGATTATTAAAGCGCTAGCCATTAAAGCAGGTATTCATAAAACCATTAGTCCGCATACTTTTAGGCATTCTTTTGCGACGCATTTAGTGGAAGGTGGCGCCGATCTAAGAGCGGTGCAGGAAATGTTAGGACACGAATCTATTACTACCACAGAAATATATACGCATTTAGACCGAAGCTATTTAAGAGAAACCATTGTCGAATACCATCCTCGGAATAAAAGAAATCGTAATCGAGGTTAAATTTTTTGCGCGCTTACAAAACGATTTTTCCCTTTAAAATCTTGAATAATTTGAATATGCTCAAAGCTATGCTTTGCAAGTAATGCTTGTGTTTGAGCAGCAAATGATTCATTAATTTCAAAATATAAAAACCCATTTGGATTTAAATATTGTTGTGCTATTTCTGTAATTCTTTCATAGTATTTTAGTGGCTCCTGATCGGCTACAAATAAAGCTAGGCTTGGTTCGTAGTCTAATACATTTTTATGCATTTGCATTTTTTCGGACTCCAAAACATATGGCGGATTGCTAACAATCAGATCGAATTTTTGATTTGGTTCGTACTCAAAAATATTTTCTTCGATTAATGATACATTAACTGCATGCTGTTTTACATTAAGTGCTGCAACTTGTAATGCAGCAGCCGAAATGTCTAATCCTGTTACATTCCAAAGGCTCCGCTCCTTTTTTAAGCAAATGGGAATACAAGCAGAACCGGTTCCAATATCAATAATAGCTAGCGCATGTTGATCGTGATTTTTCAATATTAAATGCACCAGATCAACTGTTTCTGGCCGAGGAATTAATACATTTTTATTAACCGTAAATTTTAAATCATTAAAATAGCTATAGCCTAAAATGTATTGAATGGGTTGATGTTGCAATAATTGAAAACTAATAAAATCTAATTGTTCGAATAAAGAGGCAGATAATAAATCGTTTTCGTTGAGTATTAGTTTAATGCGATCATAACCTAAAACCTCTTTAAAAACCATAGCGGTAATGGTTTCGGCTTCTTCAGGCTCATAAACCTTTGTAATAAGGAGTTTGAAATTTTGATAGGCTTCTTTGAGTGTTCTTATCTTTGAAAACATCTTCAAAACTAATAAAAAAAGCTATTTTTACAGGATGTTTCCAGAAAGTAAATTTATGGATCGCGCCTTGGCGCTAGCAGCGCTTGGATTAGGCAAAACCAGTCCAAACCCATTGGTGGGTGCTGTTATTGTTTACCAAGATGAAATTATTGGCGAAGGCTATCACGAAAGCCATGGTCAAGCGCATGCAGAAGTCAATGCCATTAATCAAGTGTTGCGCAATTACCCTCAAGATGCGGCAGATATATTATCGAATGCCACGCTATATGTTACTTTAGAGCCTTGTAGTCATTTTGGTAAAACACCTCCATGTGCCGATTTAATTATCAAGCACCAATTAAAAAAGGTAGTGATTGGCTGCTTAGATCCAAACGAATCGGTGAATGGAAAAGGTATTGCAAAATTAAAAAATGCTGGCATCGATGTTTTTTTTCCGTTTTTAGAAAAAGAATGTCAATTAATTAATCGTCGATTTTTTACCTATCATCAAAAACAAAGACCTTATATAATTTTAAAATGGGCACAAAGTGCCGATGGATTTTTAGGATTAAAAAACGAAAAAACAGCCATTAGTAATACCGAAAGTTTAACGCTTTCTCATCAGTGGCGCGCCCAAGAAGACGCTATATTAATTGGCACCAATACTGCATTAATAGACAATCCTAGCCTAACTACAAAGCTCGTAGAAGGTAAAAACCCTATCAGAATTGTCATTGATAAAACTTTAAAAATTCCACAGCATCACGCTATATATAACGAAGATGCAAAAACAATTATTTTTAATGAACACCGAACCGAAACCCTTGGTCATATACAATATATTGGCATTGAATTTTTAGGATTATTACCTCAAATGATGTTATATCAATTGTATATTTTAGGAATTCAATCAATCATTATTGAAGGTGGCGCCTATACTTTAAACGAATTTATACGCTATAATTTATGGGACGAAGCCCGAATTATAACCGCTAAAGATTTGTTTTTAAAAGAAGGAGTAATTGCTCCAAAACTAACAGGATCAATTGTTTCAGATACAAGCTTAGGAAATAATCAAATACAAATAATAAACGCATGATCGCTATTTTAATTAGTATTGTTCTTTCTGCCTCTTTGGTATTTTGTTTTAAATATTTCAACAAAAACAATATTAATAACACTCAAGCCATCTCATTTAATTATGTAATAGCTGCTTCGTGGGGTTTTATTTTAAATCCAAATCAATATTTTGGAATCGATTATATTCATGCTACCTGGTTTTATTCTGCCTTGTTTTTCGGGTTTTTATTTATTGCTGTATTTAAATTAATGGCCATTGGTGTTGAAAAAAATGGCATAATGGCTGTTTCAGTAGCCCAAAAGATGTCGCTGGTATTACCCGTATTATTTAGCATTTGGGCCTATTCCGAAAGTTTTGGAAATTTAAAAATGGCCTTTTTACTACTCGCATTAGTTTCTGTTTACTTTACGGCAAAACCCAGCGTTGATACATCTACAAAAAAATCAAATAGCATCCTCATTCCTATTTTTATTTTCATAGGAAGTGGTTGTGTAGACATTGCAATTAAAATTACCCAATCTTACTTTAGCCAAATAGTTCCTATTTCTGTATTGCTCACTTGCATATTTGGGGCAGCAGGTGTAATTGGTTTTGTACTACTATTCAAAGAAAAAAATAAAATACAATTTGCCGCTGTTGTTGGTGGAATTGTTTTAGGATCTTTTAATTATTTTGCCACTTATTTTTTAATGAAAGCCTTATCTAGCAATACTTTGGAGAGTTCTTTGGTATTTGCGATTAACAACATGGGTGTTTTATTATTTTCTGCATTTGTAGCAGCTATTGTATTTAAAGAACAAATAAGTAAAATAAATTGGCTTGGAATTTCCTTAGCCATTATAGCCATTTTGGGTTTATATTATTCAACACAAACAAATGGATGATATTTATTATAGTATAGCTAAAGATGCCGTAGGCATTTACAAAGACAAAGGCAGTAAATTTATAGGCATAGCCAAGCAATTTTCGCAAGAAGAAAACTTAAAATCAATTATAGATACCATTAAAAAAGAACACAGTACCGCAAGGCATTTTTGTTATGCTTATAGATTGGGTATTAATGGAGAAATATTTAGGGCTAATGATGATGGCGAACCGGCTGGAAGTGCTGGAAAACCAATCTTAAACACCCTTTTATCGGCTCAAATAACCAATGTACTTGTAGTAGTTGTTCGTTATTTCGGAGGCACTTTATTAGGCGTCCCAGGATTAATTAATGCTTACAAAGAAGCTAGTTTTGCTGCTTTAGCAAATGCCGAAAAGAAAGAATGTATAGCCGAAGATATTTATACTATTACATTTGATTATGTAAATTTAAATGCGGTAATGAAAATTATCAAAGAAGCCAAAATTCAAATTGCTAAACAAATCATTGATCAGATGTGTACTTGCGAGCTAATTATTAGGAAACAATTAATAGAGGAAATACTTTTGAAATTAAATAAGCATTGCCTTCAAATTCAATATATAAAGCCTTCATAGCCCATGAGCGAAATTAAAATACCAGCATCAGAATTAATATTAAATGAAGACGGAAGTATTTATCATTTACATTTACATCCCGAACAAATTGCACCTACTATTGTTACCGTTGGAGATCAAGATAGAGTGGCCGCCATTTCTAAATATTTTGATGTGATCGAACATAAAGTAGAAAATAGAGAATTTTTTACTCATACGGGTCGTATTGGAAATACGCCAATTACGGTATTGTCAACTGGTATTGGCACCGACAATATTGACATTGTCTTTAATGAGTTACATGCTTTAACTGCCATCGATTTCAATAAATTAACTTATTTAAAAGAGCCTAAAAGCCTAGATATTATTAG
>JBILIO010000206.1:0-2779 GCA_044349915.1 Sphingobacteriales bacterium
CAGAAAAAACCAAAAGAAAAAGAAGTGTAAAATCTGAACAAGATGAATCGCCAACTTCTGATGCGGCACCCGCTCCCAAACTCAATCCAATTGTTGCCAAACAAAAACACAAAGCTACCGATGCCAATCAAGACACGGGCAACGATGCTTCGGTGATTGAAAATATTGCTAGCGAATCCGAAAGCGTTTCGGAAAATACCGAAACACCGGTACAAGCGCCACAAAATACAAACCAAGAAGAGGATAGTCAAACCTCTGCCAACCTTGAAAAATCTGCCGTTGAGCGTCCTCAAAGAAATAACGATAACCGATTTGATCGTCATAATAACAAACAAAGAAATAATACAGAATCCACTTTACAAACCCTGGATTTTGATAATTCAATTGTAAACGAAGGCGTATTAGAAATAATGCCCGATGGATATGGTTTTTTAAGATCGGCGGATTATAACTATTTAACTTCTCCAGACGATATTTACGTATCTCAATCACAAATAAAATTGTTTGGTTTAAAAACCGGAGATACTGTAAGAGGTAGCATTCGTCCACCTAAAGAAGGCGAGAAATATTTTCCATTAGTAAAAGTGGATAGCATTAATGGCCGCACACCAGCAGAAGTAAGAGACCGTGTGCCATTCGACTATTTAACTCCTTTATTTCCTTTCGAAAAATTCAATTTATTTTCGGATCCTGGAAATTACTCGACTCGATTAATGGATTTATTTTCTCCAATTGGTAAAGGTCAAAGAGGTTTAATTGTGGCGCAACCTAAAACAGGTAAAACCGTTTTATTAAAAGATGTGGCCAATGCCATTGCCGCAAACCATCCCGAAGTATATTTAATTATTTTATTAATAGACGAAAGACCGGAAGAGGTAACAGACATGGCCCGCAGCGTGCGTGCCGAAGTAGTGAGTTCTACTTTCGATGAACCCGCAGAAAGACATGTTAAAATTGCCAATATCGTTTTAGAAAAAGCAAAACGCATGGTAGAAAGTGGTCATGATGTAGTTATTTTATTAGACTCTATTACCCGTTTGGCTAGAGCATATAATACGGTAGCACCGGCATCGGGTAAAATTTTATCGGGTGGTGTAGATGCCAATGCTTTACATAAACCAAAAAGATTTTTTGGTGCCGCGCGTAAAATTGAACATGGTGGATCATTAACTATTATTGCTACCGCCCTTACAGATACAGGCTCTAAAATGGACGAAGTAATTTTCGAAGAATTTAAGGGTACGGGTAATATGGAATTACAATTAGACAGAAAACTTGCCAATAAGCGTGTATTCCCTGCTATAGATATCAACGCTTCTTCTACCCGTCGCGACGATTTATTATTAGATAAAGATGTGCTACAACGCGCTTGGATTTTAAGAAATCACTTATCAGACATGAATCCAGTAGAAGCCATGGAGTTTTTACAAAAACAAATGCGTGGCACAAAATCTAATGAAGAGTTTTTAATTTCGATGAATAGCTAATCAATCATGAAGCAGCATATTCCTAATTTTATTACTTGTTTGAATTTAGTGTCTGGCTGTATTGCTATTGTTTTTGCCTTCCAACATCAATTAGAAATAACAGTATATTTATTAGCACTGAGTGCCTTATTCGATTTTTTTGATGGTCTTGCGGCAAGAGCTTTAAATGCCTATTCTGTAATTGGCAAAGACCTCGATTCTTTAGCCGATATGGTTAGCTTTGGCTTTGCACCTGGCGCAATCATGTACATTGTATTAAACGATTTATTAATAGCGCAACAATTACCTACTTATTGGGCTTATGCCGCTTTCATCATCCCTGTATTTTCGGCTTTAAGGTTAGCAAAATTCAATAACGATACGCGCCAAAGCACTTATTTTGTTGGCCTTCCAACTCCTGCTAATACTTTGTTTTTTATGAGTATCCCTTTTGTATTAGCTCATTCGGCCATAAGCAACACATTTGTTAACAGTCCAGCATTTTTAATAATCCTTATAGTATTAATGAGTTTCTTTATGGTTGCAGAAATTCCACTTATCTCCTTGAAGTTCAAGAATTTTGATTGGAAACAAAACCTCGAAAAATTTTTATTAATTGGTATATCAATAATCCTATTTGTAATCCTTAAATTTGTGGCCATTCCATTGATCATATTATGTTATCTCCTATTATCAATGGTGTCAAAAAATAAAATAATTAGCTAAATAAAAAACATTATCTATATGAAATTTCAAGCAGAAATAAATGTAATGCCTAAGAAAGAAATCTTAGACCCACAAGGAAAAGCAGTGAGCAGTAGCATGAAAAACTTAGGCTTAACAACTATTCAAAATGTAAGAATTGGTAAACACATTAGCCTTGAAATAACTGCAGATTCTGAAGCTCAAGCAAAAGAACTAGTAGACCAAGCATGTAAAAACTTATTGGCAAACCTTATTATGGAAAGCTATGAGTTTACTATTGTTGTTTGCTAAAGCATTTAAATAATCCACAAAAAAAGGCTGCGTTTATAATAAATGCAGCCTTTTTTTATGAGCTATTATTTAATTACTTGATTAATTTTTGAATTAATTGTTCGTTTCCATTCGTTAATTTAAGCAAGTAAATGCCCGTTGCTATTGGAAAATCTAAACTTATATGCCCCCTATCTGCATGCAATGCATAGGTTTTTATAACCCTTCCTTGAAAATCGATTAATTCTAATTTAGCTGCTTTTGCTAAATCATTTAATTGATATACAATTTGTGAATTATCGGCTAATGGATTAGGATATACCGATATAGAAGATACT
>JBILIO010000043.1:0-10496 GCA_044349915.1 Sphingobacteriales bacterium
GGTAGTAGGCATGCCCGGCACGCAGTTCATTTGCGCTCTAAAGTGTGGCATATACGCAGAGTGAATTACATCTCTTGCATTGAAATTAAATTTAACCGGTCTGTTAACTGGTAAATAAATTTCGTTTACTAATAAATCGTCTTTTGCATTTTTATCATTAAAATCTACACCCGTTTCGTTAACATCATTTACTAATTTAAATGCTTTTGAACCTAATGCATTATCGTTGCCTGGGTAACGTACAATCCATGCGAATTGTTTTCCAGTTACATCGAGTGTCAACGCTTCTTTGGGTGCTGGCGCTGTAATATTTGTCCATGCTTTCCATCCCGATAAAACCATTACTGCTAAAACAATAGCTGGAATAATAGTCCAGTATAATTCTAACTTATCGTTGTGCGAATAAAAGAATGCTTTTCTTGTTTCTTTTCCTTTGTATTTGAAAGAGAAATAAAACAACAAAATATGGGTGATGATAAATACAATTCCTGTGATGATTGCGGTAATGTTAAATAAGTTGTCTGTGATTGCACCGTGCTCCGAAGCCGACTCTGGCAATCCCATTCTACCAAGTGTATTAAATTGGTCATACACATAGGCTAAGAATAAAAGTAAGAAAACAATAAAGAAGATACCATTTACATTGTTGTAGGTGTTTTTGATTTTCTTACCATTTAATTCTTGTGTTAATTCTAACACTTTTAAGGTTTTATTGACAACCGCAAAAGCAAAAACAGCAGCGATTAATAATAAAACATAAAACCAAAAAGTGATTCCAAGTTCTTGACTTGCAACATCGGTTGCTGCAGGCATGGTAGCTTGTGCAAAAGATACTGTTGAAGAAATCGTCAATAAAACTAACCCTAAGATTGCTTTTGTTGATGATTTTAATTGCTGTGCTATAGACATATTCATATGATTGATATTCAATTTGAATCGTTAATAAATTAAATTTCGTGATGTAAACTTTCGTTTAAGAAAGGGTGATTTTTTGGAACTAATGGTACTCTGCTCAATGAACTTAACATCAAATAAACAAATGTGCCGATAAAACCAACGGTTGTGCCAATTTCAATAATACCGAAACCACTTTTCTCTCCCATTGTACCTGGCATAATCATCATATAATAATCTAACCAGTGACCACATAAAATGATAATGGTTACAATCTTCATCATTTTGAAATTTCTTTTTGAATCGCGAGACATTAAAATTAAAACGGGCGCAACAAAATTGATAACAATGTTTAAACAGAACCATATAAAGTAATGATCGGTCCATCTCTCTACGAAGTAAATAGACTCTTCTGGAAGATTCGCATAATAAATCAACAAGAATTGAGAGAACCAAACATAGGTCCAGAAAATTGAAAATGCGAAAATAAATTTTCCTAAATCGTGCATTTGACTTTCATTCACCCATCCAAAATATCCTTTTTCTTTCAATAGAATAATGGTTAATGCCATGGTAGATAAACCACATACCCATAGCGCTGCAAAGTTATACCATGCAAACATAGTCGAGAACCATTTTGCTTCTAAAGACATGATAATATCAAATGCAAAAATGGCAGAAGTAAAACCAAATACCACTAAAAATATGGCAGAAACTTTGATGCTCTTGTTGTAGTTTACTAAACCACCTACTAAGTCTTCGTTTAAAGTATACTTTCTTAGTACGCGCATAAATAATGACCACACTATTAAAAAGCCAACAACACGAATCATAAAGAATGGCGTATTTAAATAACCAGATTTACCACTAATTAATTGGGAAAATTCTGGACTATTATGATCTGTTAAAGCTGGGTTTGCCCAGTTTTGGTACAAATGCCCAGTTGCTAAACCAGATGCAACTACTGCAACTAAAATTAATCCTGCCCAAGGCAACACCGTACTAAAAGCAGAAGGTACTCTAATTAAAGAGGTAGACCAACCTGCATTCGCAACAAATTGCACAGCAATAAAAAACAAACCAGCCACACAAATGCCAGTCATATAATAGCTATTCAACAAAAGATTTGCGAATGTACGGTCTGCTTCACCAGACATGAAACCAAATGCAACTGTTGCAATGCCTAATAAAATCATGATGATCGCCCAGCGTTTAGCGCTAGAAGAAAATTCATATTTCTGAGTTAAATCGAAACTTGCCATCAGTATATATTATTGTAATTTTTGTAACTCGTGAACGTATAAAACAATTTTCCATCTTTCTGCTGGACTTATTTGTGAAGCATGCGGACCCATTAAGTTCACACCGTAAGTGATGGTATGGAATATTTTGCCATCCGTTAAATCTTTCATAGCTCCGCCTCTAGAAGAAATTCCAGTTGCATATGCTGGTGGCGCTGGAAATTTACCCGAAAGCACAATTGCACCATCAGCTTTTCCTTGCATGCCATGGCATTGCGTACAGAAATTAGTATATAAAGTTTTACCTTCTGTTAAAGCAGCAGTATCATTTGCAAATGGATTCACTAACTCTTTAGAAGCGGCTTCGTATCCGGCTAAATTATTTTCGTAATGAAATTTGCTCCAACCCATGGGAATGGTTCCATCTACAGGGTTTTGTGCTGCTTTGCCATCTTTAAAACTTGCCGTAGGTTGGTCTGGATTAGGTGCCAATGCACGATACATATTCGGAGCATATTCATACCCAGGATTTCTCTTACTGTGATAGCAAGAACTTAAAGAACCTATGGTCACAAAAGTACCAACAGCGACTATAAAAATCTTGAAACTATTCTTCATCATAGCTAATGTATTTTCTTTCATTGTGTTTGATTTCAATTGCGCCAGCTTCTTTTAAAACGGCATCAACTGAATTAATATCATTTAAACTTGCATCAATTGCAATTACAAATCTGTCGTTTGTTGCTCTTAGATCCATTACTCTTGGTGCTCTACCAGGGAATAAGTGGTTTACATAAAAGAAGGTAAATACCATTCCATAAGCTGCAAATAAAACAGTTAATTCAAACATGACAGGAATAAAATCTGGGAATGCAAATGCTGGTTTACCACCAATATTCATAGGCCAATCTATTACCAACATATAATATACCATTGTAAAAGCGGTAATGGTTCCTAAAAGGCCGAAACAAAAAGCGGCAATTGGCAGCCTTGATCTTTTAATGCCTAATTTATTTTCAATTCCGTGAATTGGGAATGGTGTGAAAACATCTTCAATAGCTATATTACTTTTTTGTAATTGATCTATTCCCGACATCATCACATCTGGATCGTCAAAATGTCCTAAAATATATTTTACTTTACTCATCTCTTTTACCTCGTTAATTTAGTTTTTAGCATTTTCTACTTCAATACTTCCATTGTAACCTTCTGGAAGTGCTGCGTGTCCATGTTCAATTAATTTAAGTTTAGATTGTTCCGAAGAACCTTTCAATAATAATTTTACCTCCGCCATTGCAATTGCAGGTAATACCCTCAAGAACAATAAAAATAAAGTGAAGAATAATCCTAATGAACCAATAAAGATGGAAACGTCAACCCAAGTTGGATAGAACATGGCCCAACTTGATGGTAAATAATCTCTGTGTAATGAGGTAACAATAATTACGAAACGCTCGAACCACATACCAATATTTACGAAAATAGAAAGTATCCACGTTGCGGTTATACTTGTTCTAATTTTTTTGAACCAGAATAGTTGTGGTGAAATTACGTTACAAGTAATCATTGACCAATACGCCCACCAGTATGGACCCGTAGCACGGTTAATGAAAGCATATTGTTCGTATTCTACACCAGAATACCATGCAATAAAAAACTCTGTTCCATAAGCAACACCAACAATTGAACCTGTTAGAATAATAATTTTATTCATTGATTCGATATGCGCCATGGTGATGTAATTTTCAAAACCTAACACTTTTCTAGCAATTAACAATAATGTTAATACCATGGCGAAGCCTGAGAAAATTGCACCTGCCACAAAATATGGAGGGAAAATAGTAGTATGCCATCCGGGTATTACGGAAGTAGCAAAGTCGAATGATACAATGGTGTGTACCGATAATACTAATGGCGTAGAAACACCCGCCAAAATTAACGAGACAGTTTCAAAACGTTGCCAAGTTTTTGCCGAACCATTCCAACCAAATGATAGGATGGAATAAATTCTTCTTCTTAATCCTTGCGCACGGTCTCTGATAGTTGCAATATCTGGCAACAAACCAGTGTACCAGAAAATTAAGGAAACAGAGAAATAAGTAGAGATAGCAAAAACGTCCCAAACTAATGGAGAGTTAAAGTTAACCCATAAAGAACCGTATTGATTTGGCAATGGTAATGCCCAATGAAAAAGCCATGCACGGCCCATGTGCGCAATAATAAATGAAGCCGCACAAATAACGGCAAAAATAGTCATTGCTTCGGCCGAACGGTTAATGGAGTTTCTCCAGTTCTGACGAAATAATAAAAGAATAGCAGAGATTAAAGTTCCGGCGTGACCGATACCTACCCACCAAACAAAGTTGGTGATATCCCATGCCCAGCCAACTGTTTTATTTAAACCCCAAGCACCTATACCATTCCAAAAGGTATAGCTTACTGCGACTAACCATAAAAGCAATCCGGCAACTGCAATACTGAATCCGATCCACCAAGCTTTGCTTGGCATTCTTTCTACTGGGGCGCAAATATCTTCAGTAATTTGACTGTAGCTAATGGCTTTACCAGTGATTAACGGTTCTCTTATTATTGATTCGCTGTGAGATGACATACGATATAAATTTTATCCTTTTAAAATTATGATTCTATTGTGTTTCTAACTTTAGTCATGTAACCAATTCCAGGTTGAACATTAATTTCTTCTAATACGAAGTAAGTTCTATCACCTTTAATCAATTTCGCAACTTCACTATTTGGATCGTTTACATCACCAAATACGATTGCATTAGCAGGGCAACCTTGCTGACAAGCGGTTACTACATCGCCATCTTTTAATGGACGGTGTTCGATTTTCGCTTTTAATTTTCCAGCTTGAATTCTTTGTGCACAGAAAGAACATTTTTCCATTACTCCTCTGAAACGTGTTGTTACATCTGGGTTTAACGCCAAGTAAGCTGCTTCATTGTGTAAGTAATTTGCAAAACGATCATCGTTCCAATAATTAAACCAGTTGAAACGACGTACTTTGTATGGACAGTTGTTAGCACAGTAACGAGTACCTACGCAACGGTTATATGCCATTTGGTTCAAGCCTTCTGAAGAGTGCATGGTAGCTAATACAGGACAAACTGTTTCGCAAGGTGCATGGTCGCAATGTTGACATAACATTGGTTGATGAATTACTTTTACATTCTCGTAATTTTCAACTTGATTATACTCTTTTTCTCTTGTGATTTCTTTACCTGCATTATCTTCGAAAGTATAATAACGATCGATGCGAATCCAATGCATTTCTCTACGACGACGCACTTCATCACGACCAACAACAGGAACATTGTTTTCGGAGCTACATGCTACAACGCAAGCGCCACAACCAGTACAAGCATTTAAATCGATGGTCATTGCCCAATGGTGATGACCATTCTTTTGGTATGCTGCCCATAAATCTGCATGGTGCTCGCCTTTGCTTTCGGCATGTTCGCCAGATGCATGGTGCTCGCCTTCTGCAGCAGGCTCATGACCTGCATAAGCTGCTAAAGTTTTTTCCTTGATGATATCTCTACCTTCAATGGTATGATGCGTTTGTGTTTGTGCTAATTCGTAACTGCCTTCTGCTTTTACTAATTCAATTGATGAATTATAATTTTGGAAAGTTCCATTTACTATAGATAGGAATGGGTAAATATTTACTCCAACATTAGAGCCTGCTTTACCAGCTGCCGTTCTACCATATCCAATAGCAGCAGAAACGGTGCCCATTGCTTGGCCCGGTTGCATTAATACTGGAAGCGTTACGGTATTGTTTGCAGACTTAATAGTAACCATGCTGTTTTCTGTTAAGCCCAATTCTTTTGCAAAAATTGGATTAATAGCAGCGTAGTTATCCCAAGTTACTTTCGAAACTGGATCTGGCATTTCTTGCAACCAAGGGTTGTTTGCATGCTCGCCATTTCTGATCGCAGTGTTTTGGTATATAGCCAATTCAACAGCGCTTGTATTTTTATTTGCATTGCGAATGGTATTCGCAACCGCGTTGATGTCTTTATTAAATGCGTATGATTTTGCAACTTGTTGGTTGATTGTTACCGAACCACTTTGCAAACTTGCTTCCCAGAAATTAGTAAACGTTCCGGTGTTTGCTACAGATGGATAAATATTTTTCTCCCAATATGTTTTTATATATGCTAAATAATCTGAAGGTAAATCTGCCCACATTAACAATGATTGAGCAGCTGGTCTCGAATTATATACCGGTGCAATAGTTGGCTGAACCACACTGTAAACGCCAGTTCTAGCAGAAACATCATCCCAAGATTCTAAGAAATGAGTGTTTGGTGCAATCACATCACAGCTAGCAGCCGTTTCATTTGCTCTATCAGCAAAAGATACTTTCAATTTTACTTTAGCCATTGCATTTGTAAATGCACTTGCTTGCGCAAAACTGTAAGCAGGATTTGCACCTAAAATAAATAAGGCGTCTACTTTACCCGCATTCATTTCTGCAAGTAAGTCTTGCATTTCTGCATCGTTACCTTGGTATTGATTTGATAAATTATCTAAATCGATGGTGCTACCGTAGTTACCTAAAATTGCATTGATGGCGTTGATTACTACTTGAACAGAAACATCATTAGCGCCAGAAATTACTAAAGAGCTTCCTTTAGCTGCCCATAATTCTTTAGCGATGGCTGTTAATTTTTTTGCGAATGGTAATTCGGTTGCCGTTACTTTTGCGGCACCTGCCAAAGTTGCAATCTCATTGTATAAAGCAATTACAGCGCTTCCATGTTGAGAAGGCTTGATGGCAATTCTTGCATCAGCATTGGTACCAGTCATACTCAAACCTGTTTCGATTTGAATGTGACGTGACATTTTTTTGTGTGCTAAACTTTTATGATTTCTTAAAGAAACATATTGCTTAGTGAATTCTACAGGAGAAATCCAAGTACCTAAAAAGTCTGCATCAAAACTAACTACAACAGCAGCTTTGTCAAACTTGTAAGATGGAATGCCTGCTTTTTCGAAACTATTTTTATTTGCATTAATGATGCCTGAATAAGAAGTGGCATCAAAAATTACTTGCTTTACATTTGCATACTTACTTGAAAAATCTGCAATAACAGATTTTGTAGATGGAGACAATATAGTATCTGTTAAAATTCTAATGTTGCCGCCTTTTGCTGCGATTTCTGCTAAACTTGCTTTCACTAATTTGTCTGCAGCATCCCAATTCGAATCTACTCCTTTAACAACCGGATTTTTTAACCTAGCTGTATCGTATAAATCTAATACAGCAGCTTGCGCTTGCGCGTCCGTACCACCATTAGAAATAGGGTCGTTCGGGTTACCTTCTATTTTAATAGGGCGACCTTCTCTTGTTTTAACCAAAACACCTAAGCCATTATAGTTGGAAGTATAATAGTTAGGAACACCTGGTACAATTTCTTCTGGCTTAATTAAGTAAGGAATTGCCTTTTGCACTGGCGCTTCGTTACAAGCCGCCAAAGCAACTGCACCCATACCAAATCCTAAAGCTTTTAGGAAATCTCTACGAGGAGTAGGAGTGTTTACTTTAGACTCCGTTAATAATTCATCAATTGGAAGTTCTTCTGCAAACTCATTTCTATTAAGCTTAACAAATTCGGGGGTTGCGTGCAACTCCTCTAAACCTTTCCAATATTTTTTTTCGTTATTTTCCATCATTTATATGACGATATTTATTATATAAATTATTAATAATGACACTTTACACACTCTAATCCGCCTAACAAAGCAGCAGTAACTTTTTTGCCTTTTTTAATCTCTTCGTGCGCAGCAAGAATTTTATCGTAATAAGCATTACCTTTTGAATTAACCTCTGTTGTTCTGTGACAGTTAATACACCAGCCCATAGTAAGTGGTGAGTATTGATATACTTCCGTCATTTTCTCTACCGGACCATGGCATTGCTGACAAGCTAAACCTGCAACTTTAACGTGTTGAGAGTGATTGAAATAAGAGAAGTCTGGAAGGTTATGAATTCTAACCCACTCAATTGGCTTCGTATTTTTTCCATAAATACGAGTATCCGGATTGTAATCTAAAGCAGTGTAAATCTTTTTAATTTCTGGTGAAATTTCGCCGTTGTATTTTTCTGTTGCTTGAACATAATTATGGCAATTCATACAAACATTTAAAGAAGGAATACTTGCATTTTTAGATTTGAATGCGCCTGAATGACAATATTGACAATTAATTTGATTGATGCCAGCATGTAATTCGTGAGAGAATGCAATTGGTTGAACTGGTTGATATCCTGTATTTACATTGATGTTATACATTTGATCCCAAGCCCATCCACCAAATACAAAAAGGAATAGCATTACTGCGTAAAATACTTTTTTCTTATTTAGTAAAACCCATTTGAAAGTAGATACTTTTTCTTTGATTGCATTAACTACTGCATCAACAACTTCCCCATTATTGATTCGAATTAATTTCTCTAAAGAATTGATAACTCTGTTTAATACATAAACTACCAAAATTAAAACGGCAATTAATATAACCAATCCAATAATGGTGTAATCATTTACAGCACTAGCATTTGCTCCCGTTGCAGCTCCAGCCGCATCTGTTGGTGCAGCTTTTGGCTTATCGCGTTCTGCTTTTACATAAGCAATGATATTTTTTGTATCATCATCCGAAAACTGCGGAAACGAACTCATGATTGACTGATTGTATTCATTAAAAATTTTAACCGCAGCAGGATCGCCAGCTTTCACAAGCGACTGCGAATTTTTAATCCACTTTATCATCCAAGCTTCGTCTTCCGCTTCGATTACATCTTTTAAAGCAGGGCCAATCACTTTTCTGTCAATTGCATGACAAGAAGTACAGTTAGCCTTGTAAAGACTTTCTCCTGCTTTTAAATCTTGCGCTTTTGAAAAACTGACACAAGCGATTGCAAAAAATAGCGTGAGGGTTGCTTTTAATGAGTGATTTTTTGTTAACGAGAAATTAAAACCCATATAAATTGATAATTAATATCTTATGAAAAATGTTCTATTGTTTATTAAATTTTTTACCTATTAAATGCGGCTTAATTGAATCAAAAAAGCCTTAATATGGTCGCACAAAAATAGGATATTATTTCATTTCTATGACAATTCGAAGACATTATCTATTATTTCGAACGATTCTAAATAGAACGGAAATTATTGCTTTAAAATCCAAGCAAAAATTAAGGGCGCAACAATCGTAGCATCAGACTCCACAATAAATTTTGGCGTGTCGATGTCTAACTTACCCCAAGTAATTTTTTCGTTTGGAACCGCACCAGAGTAAGAGCCGTAAGATGTAGTAGAATCAGATATTTGACAGAAATAACTCCAAAAAGGAACATCATGCCATGCCAAGTCTTGGTACATCATGGGAACCACACATATTGGAAAGTCGCCAGCAATACCACCACCAATTTGAAAAAATCCAACGCCTTTTCCAGCTGAATTTGCTCTATACCAATCTGTTAAATACATCATGTATTCAATACCAGATTTCATAGTGGAAGGGCTCAACTCGTTTTTAATACAATAGGATGCGAAAATATTACCCATGGTGGAGTCTTCCCATCCTGGACAGATAATCGGCAAATTGCGTTCTGCAGCTGCTAACATCCAAGAATTTTTAGGGTCAATTTCGTAGTATTGCTCCATGTCTTTGGATAGCAAGAGCTTATACATGAATTCATGTGGCAAAAATCTTTCTCCTTGTGCTTCCGCATCTTTCCACTGTTTTACTATATGCTTTTGAATTCTACGAAAGGCTTCTTCTTCCGGAATACAAGTATCTGTTACTCTGTTATATCCTTTTTCTAATAAATCCCATTCATCTTGCGGGCTTAAGTCTCTATAATTCGGAACACGCTTATAACTCTTGTGCGCTACTAAATTCATGATATCTTCTTCTAAATTAGCGCCAGTACAAGATATAATGTCCACTTTACCTTGGCGAATCATTTCCGCTAAAGAAATGCCCAATTCTGCAGTACTCATTGCTCCAGCTAAAGTGATCATCATTTTACCTCCTTCGAGTAAATGTTTTTCGTAGCCTTTTGCCGCGTCAACTAAAGCCGCTGCATTAAAATGCAAATAATTTTTTTCGATAAATTGTGAAATTGGACCGCGATTTGTGCTCATAAAAGAATTAAATTAAGGCTCAAAAATAGGAATATTATAGAATATAAGGGCTAATTTTTTGTTCAATTTTAGCCAATTCGATATAGTCTGGGCGATCTGCAGAAGTGGTATGTTTGAATGTTTGCAATACGGCTCCTTTAAAAAGTAAAAATACGCCTGGCATTTGAAAGGGATCCGCTTTCGGTTT
>JBILIO010000044.1:0-10416 GCA_044349915.1 Sphingobacteriales bacterium
TTTTATTTTTTCAATTTGTTGAATAGCCACCGTATGATTTTTCTTTTCGGCCTTTTGCATTTTTTTCTCTAAGCCATTGAATAAATTAGCAATTTTAGTTATTGCCGCTGCCGAACTAGCTAGTAAAGTTTGGTCGATGCTTTGCAGTTTTGTTTGAATGACTTGTATCTGCTCCTTGATTATTTGCTGCTCTGAGTCGAGCGATAATATGTTTTGGCTATGAGTTGTTACATATGCATCGACAAGTTCCTGAAGGGGCTTGAAAATGCTTTCTACGCTTGGTAATAGCGCCTCGATGGTTTTCAATTGTTTCTGATTGCTCAAAGCAAAAGAATTTCTCCAAGCAAGCATGGGGAACGGAATTTGATAATGTGCGAAAGTACTTTTCAATTGTAACCAATAAGCTATTTCGCCTGGTCCGCCAACAGTTGCCAAGTTTGGTAAAATATATTCTTGGTATAGCGGGCGCATAATTACGTTTGGACTAAATTTTTCGGAATGAATTTTTATTTCCTCCAATAATTCTTCTTTATTGAATTGATATTTTTGATCTGCTGTTTCAAATCCAGTTTCGGTTTTAATGATTCTACTTCTCGTATTTTCAGAAAGGTAAAAGAAATTAATTTCTCTTGGATTAACTTGAATAGGATATTGTTTTTCCAATAAGGCATTTGTTTCCGTAACCTTTTGAAAACTGTTTTGTTCAAAAATATCGCTGCGTATGATATCGGCAAATTCTTTTTTTAATAATGGGTGGTTTGCGTCTATTATAACCAAGCCATATTGTTTAAAAAGTTCGTTAACTAATATTCGCGTGGCCGCTGCTAAAGATTTTTGCTCGGTATAGGCTAATTTAAAAAGTTGAATAATTTTTTCTTTACCTGCTTGATTGCCTAAATAGTGATCAATCGAATCGATGATTTGATCAATGCCGCTAGTGGCTAATTCGCCAACGGCACCGCCACTTTCCGCTTTCCATTCAAATTTAGTACCTGCAATACTTGCATGATTAATTTCCTCGAAGTCGTGGTCTTCGCTGGCCATCCAAAAAATAGGTACTACTTTGTTTCCAGGATTTGCTGCCGCCGCTTTTTCGGCTAAATTAATGCAAGTAATAATTTTGTAAATAAAATAAAGCTCGCCAGTAAATAAACTTAATTGATGGCCAGTAGTAATTGTAAAAGTATTTTCATTTGCCAGCGCTGCAATATTTTGTAGGCTTAGTTCCGAAGCATCAATATGTTGGTATTGTTCCTTTAAAACTTGTACTAAAACGGCACGATTGATAGATTGTTTTTTTCGATCAGCAATAATTTTTTCGAAAGAAGAAATGTTTGGCGAATAAGTGTAAAACGGTTTTAGTTTTTGCTCTTCGTTTAAGTAATCTAGAAAAATAGCACCGAAGCTGCCAGTGGAAGCATAAGGTATTTGAAACGTATTTTCCATTGCTTATTTATTTAGCTTACAACATCGCCGTAAAGGTCGAATTCGGTGGCTTTGCTAATCTTCGCCTGCACAAAACTACCGACACTAAGGTATTGATCTTTTGCCGAAAGCAAAACTTCATTGTCTACTTCTGGCGAATCAAATTCGGTTCTGCCAATAAAATAATCTTTTTCTTTGCGATCAATCATTACTTTAAAAGTCTGGCCTACTTTAGCCTGGTTGAGTTGTAAAGAAATATCTTGTTGCACTTCCATTACTCTGTCGGCACGGTTTTGTTTTTCTTCGGATGTAAGCGTATCGTTCAAAGTATGGGCATGGGTATTTTCTTCGTGCGAATAAGTGAATACGCCTAATCGATCAAATTTACTTTGTGCTACAAATTCGATTAACTCTTCAACGTCTTTTTCTGTTTCGCCAGGATAGCCTGCTATCATGGTGGTACGCAATGCAAGGTTAGGTACTTTTGCTCTTATTTGTTCTACCAATTCTATGGTTCTTCTTTTGGTAATACCACGACGCATCGATTTTAACATGTTATCGCTAATGTGTTGCAATGGCATGTCTAAGTATTTACAAATATTACTGCGTTCGTTCATCACATCTAACACATCCATTGGGAATTGAGAAGGGTAGGCGTATTGTAAACGTATCCATTCTAATCCTTCTACGTCAGATAAATGTTTTAATAAATCTGCTAATTTACGGTCGTTGTAAATATCCAATCCGTAATAAGTTAAATCTTGCGCAATTAAAATAAGCTCTTTAGTGCCTTTGTTTACTAAGTTCTTAGCCTCTTTAACTAATTCTTCGATGGGTCTAGAAACATGTACGCCACGCATGAGTGGAATGGCGCAAAAAGAACAAGGGCGATTACAACCTTCTGCAATTTTAAAATAAGCAAAATGTGCAGGCGTGGTTAATAATCTTTCGCCAATTAATTCGTGCTTATAATCTGCACCAACTGTTTTCAGTAATCTCACCAAATCATTGGTGCCAAAATAGGCATCCACATTTGGAATTTCTTTTTCTAATTCTGGTTTATAGCGTTGCGAAAGACAACCGGTAACATATACTTTATCAATTTTACCTTGCTCTTTCAGTTCGGTATATTTTAAAATCGTATCGATCGATTCTTGTTTCGCATTATCTATAAATCCGCAAGTATTAATAATTACGGTATTAAAATCTAGCACTTCCGATTCGTGGCTTACCGCTATGTTATTACCCATCAGCTGGCCCATCAATACTTCCGAATCGACCATATTTTTGGAACAACCTAGTGTAATGATGTTGATTTTATCTTTATTGCCTTTAGTTTTCATGGGTATTGTTCTATTTGAAAAACGATGCTACAAATATGTTTTTGTTAAATAATTGAATGTCGTTGATGCCTTCGCCTACACCAATATATTTTACAGGAATTTTAAATTGATCGCTGATGCCAATCACCACGCCACCTTTTGCGGTGCCGTCTAATTTAGTGAGTGCAAGTGCATTTACTTCTGTGGCTGCCGTAAACTGTTTGCATTGTTCTATTGCATTTTGTCCAGTCGAAGCATCAAGTACCAATAAAATTTCGTGTGGTGCACCAGGTACAACCTTCTGCATTACATTTTTAATTTTACTCAGCTCGTTCATTAAATTAATTTTATTGTGCAAGCGGCCTGCAGTATCTATAATTACTACATCTTCGCCATTTGCAACTGCAGATTTTAAAGTATCGAAAGCAACTGCCGCAGGATCTGCACCCATTTTTTGAGAAACCACGCGCACATTTACGCGTTCTCCCCAAATATGTAATTGCTCCACAGCTGCAGCCCTAAAAGTGTCTGCCGCGCCAAGCACTACTTTTTTACCTGCTAAATTAAATTGATTGGCTAGTTTGCCAATGGTGGTTGTTTTGCCAACACCATTCACGCCAACAACCATAATAACATAGGGTTTTACCTCTTCTTTAATCTCGAAATAATTAAAGTCGCCGCTATTATTTTCGGCAAGCAATGCTGCAATTTCTTCGTGTAATACTTTGTTAAGTTCGGTGGTGTTGATGTATTTTTCTGCTGCTACTCTTTTTTCAACGCGCGCAATAATTTTAAGGGTTGTTTCAACGCCTACATCTGCACCTATAAGAATTTCTTCTAAATTATCTAAGACTTCTGCATCTACAGCTGTTTTGCCAATAACGGCACGGGTAATTTTACCAAAAATTGATTCTTTGGTTTTTGCTAGACTTTCATTAAGTGTCTCTTCTTTTTTTGATGAAAAAAAATCAAATATTCCCATGATATGATATAAAAAAAGCTCCTTTCAAAAGAAAGAAGCTTCTGTTAATGCGGTTAAATAACTTATTTAGATGCGTTAATGATATCCTTTACGTGGTCGTTATGAACCACTTGCTCTCTAAAGCTGTAAGCACCAGTTTTAGGAGACTTTACAGTTACGATTACTTTTGAATATTCTTTACCGTTTCCAGTTTTTAATGTTGCAACTACCTTCTTAGCCATGACTTAATATTTTATATTAATTACTTAATTTCTTTGTGACTTGTTTTGCGTTTCAAAACAGGATTGAATTTTTTCAATTCTAAACGCTCTGTTGTATTTTTTTTGTTTTTAGTCGTGATATATCTCGACATGCCAGGTAAACCACTTTCTTTGTGCTCTGTGCATTCTAATATTACCTGTACTCTGTTGCCTTTCTTTGCCATTGCCTTCTATTGCTAAATATTTTTAATTAGATCTTACCTGTTTTTACAAATTGATTGATACAAGCTGCAATCCCTTTTTTATCGATTGTTTTTAATGCGGAAGTAGATACCTTTAAAGTAATCCATTGGTCTTCTTCAGGAATGTAAAACCTTTTCAAAAACAAATTTGGTAAGAACTTTCTTTTGGTCTTACGATTTGAATTAGATACGTTATATCCTTTTATCGCACTTTTTCCTGTTAAATCACAAACTTTTGACATGACTATATATTTTTATTGTATTCGTTCTTAAAGAGTTTGCAAATATCTTAAAAAATCTGTTAACCGCAAATAGTTTTTCAATAATAAATTCCGAAAAATGGCTTTCGAAACCCTATTTAATAAGAAATGGCTCTTAAATAGCTTATTTCGCACTTTTTATTTTTTAGCACTTAGGTATCTATTTGCAGATAAATACGTAGGAAATGTGCGATTAATCGATTTTAAAGCAATCTTTTGGTAATTTGCTCCTATGGAATTTAAAATAGACACTTTCGAACAATACCAATCCATCTATGCCCATTCAATTGCGGAGCCCGAGGCTTTTTGGGCAGCCGTAGCCGAAAATTTTCTTTGGAAGAGAAAATGGGATAAAGTGCTTGATTGGAACTTTCACGAACCGCAAATAAAATGGTTTGAAGGTGCGCAACTCAATATAACCGAAAATTGCCTCGATAGGCATTTGCCCGAAAAGGCCAATCAACCAGCAATTATTTGGGAGCCCAATAATCCATTGGAAGCAAACCTGGTGTTAACTTACCAAGAATTATACGAGCAGGTGTGTGCTTTTGCGCATGTTTTAAAAAGGAATGGGGTAAAAAAAGGCGATCGGATTTGTATTTATATGCCCATGGTGCCCGAATTAGCTATTGCGGTTTTAGCTTGTGCTAGAATTGGCGCCATTCATTCGGTTGTTTTCGGTGGTTTTTCGGCGCAGTCTATTGCCGATCGAATCATCGATGCACAATGTGCATTTGTGATTACTGCCGATGGTGGATTTAGAGGGAATAAAGAAATTCCATTGAAAGCGGTAATCGATGATGCATTAACGCAATGCGATACTGTGCAAAAAGTAATTGTTTTAAATCGCACGCATACGCCAGTATCGATGATCAAAGGCAGAGATGTTTGGTGGGAAGAAGAAATGAAATTGGTGAATGATTTAAAATTAAAAGATTTTCCTGCGCAAAGCATGGAGGCCGAAGACGAATTATTTATTTTATATACTTCGGGCTCGACCGGAAAACCTAAAGGTGTGGTGCATACTTGTGCAGGTTATATGGTGTATGCCGGTTATACTTTTGCCAGCGTTTTTCAATATCAACCTAAAGAAGTATTCTTTTGTACTGCCGATATAGGTTGGATTACAGGGCATTCTTATATTGTTTATGGTCCACTTTCTCAAGGAGCCACCACTTTATTATTCGAAGGTATTCCTACTTATCCAGATGCAGGTCGCTTTTGGGAAATTGTTGCAAAACATCAGGTCAATATTTTATATACCGCTCCAACTGCCATTCGTTCTTTAATGCAATTTGGTCCAGAATTTATCGAAGGGAAAAATTTAACATCCTTAAGAGTATTAGGTTCTGTTGGCGAACCCATCAACGAAGAAGCATGGCATTGGTACGACCAGCAAATTGGTAAAGGCAATTGTCCAATTGTAGATACTTGGTGGCAAACAGAAACGGGCGGTATTTTAATTTCTCCAATTGCAGGTGTAACGCCTTTAAAGCCTGCACATGCAACCTTTCCATTGCCTGGTATACATCCAATAATTGTAGATGAAAATGGAAAAGAATTGATTGGAAATAATGTCAGCGGAAATCTATGTATCAAATTTCCATGGCCTGGTATGTTGCGAACAACTTACGGAGACCACGAACGTTGTAAGCAAAATTATTTTGCAACTTATCCGAATTTATATTTTACAGGCGATGGTTGTTTGCGAGACGAAGCCGGAAACTATCGCATCACGGGTCGTGTAGACGATGTGATCAATGTTTCTGGTCACCGCATTGGAACGGCAGAAGTAGAGAACGCCATCAATGCGCATACGGGCGTAATCGAATCGGCAGTGGTTGGTTATTCGCACGACATCAAAGGGCAAGGTATTTATGCTTATGTTATTTGCGAACACGATTTTATCGACGACGAACTGATGCGAAAAGATATTGCGCAAACTGTGGCTAGAATTATTGGTGCCATTGCAAAGCCCGATAAAATTCAGTTTGTAAAAGGATTGCCAAAAACCCGATCGGGTAAAATAATGCGTAGAATTTTAAGAAAAATTGCAGAAGGCGAATTAAGTAATTTGGGCGACACCAGTACTTTGCTCGATCCCGAAGTAGTAGAAAGAATTGCGATCACAAGAATTAATTAAATTAAGATATGTATTTTTGTAATTATGAATAGTAAAAGACCCATTATTTTAGTGACCAACGACGATGGTATCACTGCTGCAGGCATACAAAATTTAGCTTATTTAATGAAAGAGCTAGGCGATGTGATTATAGTTGCACCAGACAGCCCGCAATCTGCCATGGGTCATGCCATTACCATTGCCAAACCTTTGCGTTTAGAAAAAGTAGATTTATACGAAGGCATCCAAAGTTATCAGTGTAGTGGTACGCCGGTAGATTGTGTCAAATTAGCGGTGAATAAAATTTTACATCGCAAACCAGATTTATTGGTTTCGGGTATTAACCACGGATCTAATTCCTCTATTAATATTTTATATTCTGGTACCATGTCGGCAGCAATGGAAGGTGCCATTGAAGGAATTCCTTCTATTGGATTTTCCTTATCCGATTTTTCGGCCAGTGCTAATTTTCAACCAACACATAAATATATTTTATCGATTGCAAAAAATGTATTAGAAAATGGATTGCCAAAATCTACTTTGTTGAATGTTAACTTTCCATTGGTGCAAAATTTCAATGAATTAAAAGGGGTTAAAATTTGTAGACAAGCGGTAGCCAAATGGCAAGAAGAATTCGACGAAAGATTAGATCCACATAAAAGAAAATATTATTGGTTAACGGGCGTTTTTGAATTGAATGATGAAGGACAAGACACCGACGAATGGGCATTGAAAAATAACTATGTATCGGTTGTGCCCGTTCAGTTTGACCTTACGGCATACGATGCGATAAAAGAATTAGCAAATTGGAAATTTAGCGTTTAAACATGAAAGATAAATTTTACCTTGGTATTTTATACGGCATTGCCTTGCCATTGCTCGCTTATATTTTTGGCGATTTATTGCAATCTAAAATTGCTTTTCATTTACGACCAAATTTCTTTCAAATTTTATGCGTAGGTGTAAACATGCTTATTTTTCAAATTGCCATCAAGAAAAAATTTGATGCATTGGCAAAAGGCGTTTTATTCAGTACTTTTTTCTATGCCATTGTTTTCGCTTATTTCTTTTTGAGATAAATCATGAAATATTTTTTAATAGCAGGCGAAGCATCGGGCGATTTACATGGTGCTAATTTAATGCACCGTATTAAAACACTTGATGCGCATGCAGCATTTGATTTTTATGGCGGTGACCTGATGCAGGCCCAAGGAGGAACATTGCTCAAGCACTATTCCGAAATGGCTTTCATGGGTTTTGTCGAAGTGTTAGCAAATTTGCAAACCATCAATCAAAATCTAACAGCTTGTAAAGCCGCTATTTTAAAAGCAGAGCCAGATGTATTGGTCCTAATTGATTATCCGGGATTTAATTTAAGAATTGCAGCCTATGCTAAAAGTATAGGCATTAAAGTTTCCTATTTTATATCCCCCAAAATTTGGGCTTGGAATCAAGGGCGAGTGCATAAAATTAAAAAAGTAGTTGATCAGATGTTATGTATTCTTCCATTCGAAGTTGCTTTTTATAAAAAATTTGGAATGGAGGTGCAATATGTAGGTAATCCATTAAAAGATGCCATAGCAAATTATACATTTCAACAAGACTTTATTACAGCCAATAACTTGCCGCAAAAGCCAATCATAGCGATACTTCCGGGCAGTCGTAAAATGGAATTGCTGAATATTTTGCCAACTATGTTAGCGGTACAAAATCACTTTCCCAATCATCAGTTTATTGTGGCTGCTGCACCTGGTTTGCCAGCAAGTTTTTACGAGCAATTTAATTTAGCTGGTGCAAAATTATTATTTAATTGCACCTACGACATTTTAGCCAATGCCGAATTGGCCATGGTTACCTCTGGAACCGCAACTTTAGAAACCGCCTTATTAAATGTGCCTCAAGTGGTATGTTATAAAGCCAATGCTTTGTCGGTATTTATTGCGCGGCTATTGGTGAAAATAAAATATATTTCCTTAGTGAACTTAATCGCAGACCAACAAATTGTGACCGAATTAATTCAACAAGATTGTACGGTAGTTAATATCGCACAAGCTTTAAAAGCCATTGCAGTGAATGAAGTTGGGCGTTCCGAACAATTAGCAAAATACCAAACATTGCAGCAAATAGTCGGCCCCGAAGGCGCGTCTTTGCGAGCCGCTTCGGCAATTCACCAATTTGTTAATGCTAAATAAATGTTTAAAAAATATATTTTATCCTTGCTGTTTATCTTTTGTATCCATTTTTTGTATGCAAAAAATATTCAGGTTTCTATTTTAGCTGAATTAAATCCAGTACAATTAAATTTATCCGTATTAAGTGGCGACTATTATATTTCGCTCGACGACGAGAAAATTATAAAAGTAGATTTTAACGATAAAATCGAATTAAGTTCCCTAGGTTCAAAAGTATCGGTCGAAAAAAATGGACAGTTTGTAGCACTCGCCGAAAGGGTTCAACTCATTAGTACCGATTCGCTGTCAAGCTTTAAAATAGCACTCTTGAGACCCAATGCCAAAACAAGTATTTACCCAAATGTTTTAATGGTAAATAGCAAAAACGGTACTTTAAAATTGATTAATTCTGTTGGAATCAATCAATATGTTGCGGGTGTAATTGAATCAGAAATTGGCAATGTAAAAAATTTAGAATTATTAAAAGTGCAAGCGGTAATTTCTAGAACCTATGTATTAAAGAATATTGATAAACATAAGGCAGAAGATTTTCAAGTGTGCGATAAAGTGCATTGTCAGGTTTACCATGGCAAATGCCGTTTCAATTTATTAATTAACCAGGCGGTGGATAGCACCGGTTACATCACTATTTTTGACGATCAAAACGAAATAATTGATGCTGTTTTTCATGCCAATTGTGGCGGGCAAACCATTAATTCAGAAGATTTATGGTCCAAAAATAAAAGCTATTTGAGAGCCGTGAACGATACTTTTTGTTCAGCTGGTAAGCAAGCCGTTTGGGTAAAAGAAATTCCTCGTTCGGAATGGATGCAATACTTATCTAAGAAAGCGGGTCTAAAAATACCAGAACCCTGCACTTATGCAGAGCTAATGCGCCGTACACAGCTTCCTTGTTTTCCTATATCACTCAAAGAAATTCGTACAGATTGGAAATTAAGATCTACTTATTTTACCATTACAGAAAAAGGGGATCAATTAATTTTAAATGGTAGAGGTTTTGGTCATGGCGTTGGCATGTGTCAAGAAGGCGCCATCAATATGGCCAATAAAGGCTTTAAATATGAGGATATAATAAAATTTTATTATACCAATATCCATTTATTTCCTTTTCAGTTTACGGCCGAGTAAATTCATTTTTAATTTCCATTTATTTAGCTTTTATTTGATGTCAAATTAAATAATTATGGTTGTTCCTTACTGGTTATCTCGAATGTCTTTGATGCTCCCCGAAGAGCAAGTAGAAAAATTAATGAATGCGAATGTATTAGTGGTGGGCTTGGGTGGTGTTGGTGGTATATGCGCCGAAATGATAGCCAGGGCGGGCGTTGGCAAGATGACTATTGTAGATGCCGATACGGTCGACGCCAGTAATAAAAACCGACAAATTCCTGCATTAACTTCGACCGAGGGTTTAAATAAAGTGGAAGTAATGGCCGATCGTATCCGAGATATTAATCCAGCAATTCAGTTGCGTGTATTAAACGAGTTTGTAAAAGATGATCGTACCGACGAAATTTTAGAAGAAGAACAATTTGATTATGCAGTAGATTGCATCGATACTTTATCGCCTAAAGTATTTTTTATCAAAGCATGTTTAGATAAAAATATTCCGATTGTGAGTTCTATGGGAGCAGGAGGGAAAGTGGATCCCTCTCAAATTAAAGTGGTAGA
>JBILIO010000207.1:0-2751 GCA_044349915.1 Sphingobacteriales bacterium
ATACAACTGTATTACCCGCTGCAATAGCTGCAATGGCTGGGCCAAAAGACAATTGATATGGGTAATTCCATGCGCCAATAATTAAACAAACGCCTAATGGTTCGGGCACAATATAACTTTTTGCAGGTAGGTTAACCAAATTGGTAGTAACCCTTTTGCGACTAGCCCAATTTTTTATTTTACGCACACTTTCGTCGATCTCGGCATATAAAATACTGAGCTCGTTGGTATAAGTATCGAAAGCAGATTTTTGAAAATCGGCATAAATGGCTTCGTTTAAAATTTGCTCGTTTGCTTGCAAAAGCTTGCGCAGCTTGAGTAATTGCGTAATTCTAAAATCAATATTTTTAGTTTGATTCGTATTAAAAAAATCGCGTTGTGATTGTATGAGGGTTTTCATTGCTGAATATTATTTCTTAGACTTAGATTTGTAAAGCGTTTCGTATTGGTTCACCCAATCTTTTACGCTTATTTTTTTCATCAATTCGGCAATTAGTTTATAAGGAATTTCGTCAAAATTTTTAAACCTGATACAACTTTTTCCCATATCTAGTTTGGCTTTACTGTGCTTTGGATACTCACTTACAAACCAATCCAATAATTTAGGATCGGCGTAAATGCCCATATGATAAAAATTGATTGTATTTTTTTGCGAAGCTAAACCTGCAAATGGAAGCGGTTCAATTGGTTTGCAGTGGTATCCTGCAGGATATAGTTTATGTGGCACCACATAGCCTAAACCTCCATAGCTTATGCCTGTTTCAAATCCTTTGGGTAAACTTTTAACAATAGTTTCGTGCAATTTATTAAAAGCTACCAACCTATCTGGGGGTACATTATTTAAAATATCTTTTACGGTGTTTCCGTCTGCCTTCATAAAAACAATTATATATTCTCTTTAAAATTAAAGACACAATTTAAAGATATTTTTTTACAAAGGAAATACTTTTAAAAAAATTGATAATGAGCTTTAAATACTACTTTTATCTACATTCAAATAATCGTAGATCGTTTTAGAAATATCGCTTAATACGGGTGGCAAGTTATTGACATCTTTTCCTTGCGTCATAATGGTTAATAAATAATGGCAATTGTCTAAATAAATAATACCCGATTCCGACAATTGATGCATGTCTGGATTTTCGCTTTCGCCCCATTCGCCAAACTTATGGATAATGTTGGTATTGCTCGGTAATCCGCTTTGCATGCCTACTTCAAAATTCGATTCGTTTAAAAGATCGGCAACAAATTCGGAGTGCGCAATGGTTAAGTAACCTGCATTGTAAACAATGTTTAAAAACAGCGAATAATCTTTTGCAGAAATTTGGTAATTCTTATCGTGTATATCTGGCACTACTAATCCAAAATCCGAAAATATTTTTTTGAAAACATTTAAATCAACATTGATATTGAGTAAATAAGTTGCGTTGTTATCGGAATACGCAATCATGTATTTAAGGAGTTGTTTAATGGTATAACTTTTTTCGGGCTCAATCTGCTTAGTTACATAGGTTTGATTTGGCATTCCCTTGGGCAAATGAAAAGTTAATTTCTTATTTAAAGTACCCGGATGTTGCTCTTCCATTTGTAAAAAAGCAATAAGCATGGGTAATTTAATGAGCGATGCCGGGTGATATAGTTCGTTTTCATTGATTGCAATAAATTCACTATTGCTTAATATTTTTAAATAAACCGAAACCCTGTCTAAATCACCTGCTAATTTATACTGATTTATAACCGCATCTATTTTTGTTTTTAAAGAATTGTATTTCCCAGATTCGCAAGCAATGGTATTGTATAATAAGGGTTTGATATATTTATAACCTGCTAAGCGATGTACCTCTGTTTCGCAGGCAGCAGATGCGGGCACTTCGATGGTTTTAGCCGCTTGCTCCTTATTTGTTTTATCCTTGTTTTGCTTTGCAAAAACTACTACAGAAATAGTACTACATACCGCAGCTGTTAATATCACATTTACCGCATTGAATCTTTTGTTTAGCATATTTTCTTATTTAACAAACCATTTGTGGCAATATGCCGTAAAGCGCAAATAACCTGGTGATTTTAAAGGTAAGCAAAAAAATAGCTAATGATTTTTCTTTTTTATTCTTCTATCTGATTGCTTTCAAGAGACTCTTTTGCTAATTGCTTTTCAAATTTATTATGGATGAATAGCATTAAAAGACCAAATAAAATAGCCGAAACAATCAATACAGTATTAATAAGTCCGCTAACAGAAAACGAAATTCGGATTAAGATTGTTGAAATAATAAAGCCTGAATTTCGAATAACTTTGTGGAACTCGTCTGTATGAAAAAAAGAAAACAGCAATAAAATTACATCCGCAATAATCAGGATATTGAAGAACTGTTCGAAGAAAATATTATTGATATTCTTGAAAGAAATTGCCTCGGTTTGAAGTGGATATAAAACACCAATAGTCCAGCTTAAGAAAGAATAAATAGCAATGATTAAAAGAACAGGAACTAAGGCAGTCGCGATCCATTTTTTTGCATTAATAAATTTGGAAATTTTAGCTGCATAATTTTTACTGTTTTCTTTCACTCTATATACTTTAGTTCGTTGCACATGAAATAAATAAATTAAATAGAACAATAAAACAGAAGCTAGTAGATCGTAGGTGAACTGTAAATCATTGTTAATATTAAACCAATTAAAAGAAAGTGATAAATCTGAAAGGTCTTTGAATAAGCGTCTAATAATAATCAGCGCAATAATTTCGTATTGCTT
>JBILIO010000045.1:0-10406 GCA_044349915.1 Sphingobacteriales bacterium
AACCATTATCCATGGCTACGGTATATACAAAAGGTTTAAAGGTAGAACCCACTTGTCGTTTACCCATTTTTACTTGATCGTATTTAAAATACTCATAGTTTGGACCACCCACCCATGCTTTAATAGCACCATTGTGTGGATCCATAGACATAAAACTAGAACGCAAATACCATTTATAATATTTAATCGAATCGATGGGAGATAGTGTGGTATCTATATCACCTGCCCAAGAAAACAAAGTCATTTTTATGGGCGTGTCGAATATTTTTTTAATCTCGCTTTCTGCAATTCCTTCTTCTTTTAATTGTTGATAGCGATCGCTTCTACGCATCGATGTGGAAATGATATCGGTATTTTCTCCCCAAGGAGTTTTGCCTTTCCAATGTTTGTAAAATTCTGCTTGCAAATAAGTTAAATGTTCTTTCACCGCTGCTTCAGCGTAGGCTTGCATCCTAGAGTCGATGGTGGTATAAATTTTTAAACCATCTCTGTAAATATCGTAAGTTTCGCCATCTGCTTTTTTATTTTCTTTACACCATGCCGTTACTTCTTGTCTAACATATTCTCTAAAATAAGTTGCGGAGCCTTGGTTATGATCGGGGCTTTGAAATTGTAGGTTTAATTCTTTGCTGGTGTTTTCTGTTAATTGCGCTTCAGAAATAAAACCATATTTTTCCATTTGTTCTAAAACTACATTTCTTCTTTTGATCGCTCTTTCCGGATTTTTTATTGGAGAAAAAACAGTGGTCCCTTTTAAGATGCCTACCAATAAAGCAGATTCATCTATGCTTAATTTAATGGGTGTTTTACCGAAATAAGTTTTTGCTGCCGCTTTGATGCCGTAAGAATTACTCCCAAAATCTACCGTATTAAAATACATGGTGATAATTTCTTCTTTGGTATAATTGCGCTCAATCTTAACAGCAGTAAGCCATTCCTTTAATTTAATAATTCCGATATTAAATATATTTTGTTTTTTTCGAGGGAATAAATTTTTAGCTAATTGTTGGGTAATGGTACTTGACCCTCTTTTTTTACCAATGGCACTATAAAATATAATGGCAAAGGTTCCTTTCAAATCTACTCCAGAATGTTTGTAAAATCTTACATCTTCGGTGGCAATTAAGGCATTCACTAAATTAGGCGAAAGGTCTTTGTATTTCGCATTGGATCTATTTTGAATAAAGTAAGTGCCTAGTATATTTCCATCAGAAGAAATTACCTCTGTGGCTAAGTTACTTTTCGGATTTTCTAAATCTCTAAAAGAAGGCAATTCGCCAAATAACCCAAAGCCTACGCTCGAAATTAACAGCACAAATGTTAAAATGCCATAAATAATTACTTTCCAAAATAGTTTGGTGTAGTGGCTAATGTCTTCTTGGCTTAGGTTTGAAGGCTTACTCATTGTTTTCTATATTACTTTCGTAAAATTGCAAGTATTGTTTGATATCTTTTTTTGCTTGTAATATTTTATAATTTTTTTCAGAAATAATACTTAATCGATAATTTCCTTTAGACAATTTAATCACGTCGGGCGCTTGTTTGTTTAGGCTAATGAGGTATTCTTTTGCTTTATTAATTTCTGTAAAACTGCTGATGGTAATTAATTGGATATTATCTCCAATTAATTCTGAGTTCACGCTCAGGTTTAATAAAGAGAATTGAAAACCATTAAATTTACTCGTTTGAATTTTAGTTTCTTTTAAAATAGCTTTATCATCTGTAGAAATAATAGCTAAAAACGGCCCTCTAGTTTCTAAGCTATATGGAGAAGGCTCGTTGCTTTTCACTTCAGCCGATTTTGGGTTTTTGATTTGGTTTATTTTTTGTAAAGTTTCTCTGGCTATGTTTGCGGTTTCTGCCGAAGGGTAGTTTTTAATTAAATCGTTTAACGCAAATTCAAAGGCATCCATATTATTTGTTTTTGCCTTGCAAAGAGCATATAAATAAGCGTATTTGGGCCCTATGCTCGTATTGAAATAAGTACTATCCACAAAGGCTTTCTTATCCATTACTAGCGTATAATTTGCTGCTAAGTAATAAGTATAAACACTATCGTAAAAACGCATGGCCTTTTTATTTTGTTCTTCTGTATCTGATACAAATTTTGGATCTGCAATTACTTTCGCAAATAAAGAAAGCGGAAACTCCGTTAGTATTTTTTGCTTATAATTTTCGGCTGCTGTTTTGTTTGGAATGGCATTAAACATTCTGTACAAATGAAAATAGCTTTCCACTTTGTGTTTATTTTCCGGAAAACGCTTTAATAAATTTTCATAGTATTTAATGGCCGCTTTGTGGTCAATAATATCTTCTCTGTAAAACTGACCGACATTGTATAAGGCAGTAGCAATTTTTGCATCAGAATTTTGCAACTGCGATGGAGTAAAAGGAATATTGGCTAAATATTTTTTTCTTAATACCGCACTTTCGTCTTTGGCTTTTTTCCCATTTGAAGTGTCCCCTTCATCTGTAGTAGTCTCTTCTGCACTTGTCATGTTTAAGGTCGTATAGCTTTCTTTATTAGACCTTCTCCAATTATCTTCGAGTGTTCTGCGGCCATAGCGTTTCATGAATTCCGAATAGCCCATACTTAGCGAGGAGGTATTATAAAAATACCAAGTTGTGCTGGGTTTGTTAGCGGTAAAGCCTTCGTTTTCTAATATAGGCTTGTTATTAAATGATTCTTTTAGTTTAGCAAGCGCGGCTTCCTCTTTTACTTTTTGTTCGAGTGCTTTTTTAACTGTTCGGTCGAGTAATTTATTTCGGTCTATTTCAGAAAGCTTCGCTACTTTTTGTAAACTATCTTCTAGTTCAATTACATTTAAATTTTCGACTAGTTTGTTTAAACTGGTTTTTCTGTTTTGAACCAAATCGTAATCTGGATGCAACTTTGCTAAAAATGTTCCTGCGCTGTCGTAAAAAATTTGTGCTAATTGGTATCGCTTATCTTCAAAATAAATACTGGCAATTTTATAAAAAGAAAGTCCTTTTTGTGCGGTATTGTTCACACTCGTAGCAGAAGATAATTTATAATATATAATAGCTTTCGGAATGTTATTTTGATTTTCGTAAATATTGGCTAGTGAGTAATAAATTTGATCTTTGTACTCTATATTTTTCTCATCTTTCAGCATCTTATTCAAGCTGCGTTCAATTTCTTTTTTTGAAGCATTGCTTTTTGATTCAAATAAGCGCGCAGAATTGATTCTGGCATTAAAGGCCATGTCGTAATTGGGGTTATACTTCAACACCTTTTGATAGGCAATAGCCGCTTTGCCTGTCTCGTTAATTTTTTCGTATAGCTGAGCTGTTAAATAAGTATACCGTGCTTGATTGCTTTTCTTTCTTTCTAGCGGAATTGTTTTTTCTAAATACTCAATTGTTTTTTCATAATTCTTTCTCACAAAATGATAATTCGCAATGCTGGTAAATAAATCGGGTAATATTTTTTTAGGAAAAGTTTCGCTTCCTAAAGCAATATTAATAACCGATTCGGCCTGTTGAAATTTATTTAATTCGACATAACAATTGATAAGCCAGATGTAAGATTTATTTCCGGTAAAGGTATTTTTGTATTTGCCGGCAACATATTGAAAAGATTCAATCGCGCCGAAATAATCTTTTTTGTAATAGTTGGCTCTACCTATTTCGAAATAACAATCGTCGGTCCAATTACTTTTTTCGTGCCTTTGAATCACAAACGATGCTTTTTTAATGGCTTCGTCTAATGGTTGATTTCCGGCTTTAGATCCTTTAGTATTTTCGCCAGTGCTTGCTGCAGCTGGTTTTTTGTAAATGGGCAGTAATTGGTCGTATTGATCTTTAATGCTCACTTCGCTTTGCGCAGCTACTTGGTCTATTTTTAGCTTAGCATTAAAATATCCATTATAATGGGCCGTAATATTGTGGTAGGCTTTTTGAATAAGCGATTGTTTCTTGCTGGTTTTGCAAGCAGTAAAACTCCCTAAAAAGAGCGTAATAAGAAGAATTCGATATAGCGGATTATTTTTTTTCAATCTTTTGCTAGGTTAGCTTTACTAACGGTTTACAAATTTATTTTATTTCCTCAATTATTGTTGTTTTTTAATCGATAATGAAAAAGAGGTCCTTTTCAAGAAAATTGGTTTAATTTGCAATAATAATGGTACAAAAGAAGAAATCCTTATTAGCACGATTAAAAGTTAATTACAAGATTGTATTCTTGAATGACGATACATTCGAAGAAAAAGCAGCCTTTACCCTTAATCGTTTAAATGTATTCATCGTATCGAGTTTGCTTTTGGTCATGCTCATTACCTTGGTAACTTCTATTTTAATTTTTACGCCATTAAAAGAATATATTCCTGGCTATGCAGATGTATCACTGCGCAGAGATATTGCTCAAATGTCTTTAAAAGTAGACTCTCTAGAAGATTTATTGGTTTCGAACGATCAATACATCGACAATATCAAGCAAGTTATTAATGGCAAAGCTGGCAGTAACGATACCTTAAATATTCATAGTAAACCGCAATTAATAGACACTAATTTTAGAATTGGCGCAAAACCTGCCGAAGATTCTATGTTAAGGATGATGATCGAAGATCAGAATCAATATGGTATTGCCGCTGCAGATGCCCCTAAAAAGGTCTCAGGTATTGCAGGTTACGCTTTCTTTACACCTGTAAAGGGAAGTGTCAAAGAAAAATTCAACACCCGTAATAATCATTTTGGAATCGATATAGCCACGGCAAAAGGGGAAACCATTAAAGCGGCTTTAGAAGGAACCGTTGTATTTGGTGCTTGGACCACAGAAAATGGTTATGTAATTGCTATACAACATAGTAACGATTTGGTTTCTATCTATAAGCATAACGCGGTGCTTTTGAAAAAAGTTGGTAACTTTGTAAGAGTTGGTGAGCCAGTAGCCATTGTAGGTTCAACTGGCGAGCTATCTAATGGTCCGCATTTACATTTTGAGTTATGGTATAGAGGGAATGCGGTTAACCCAATAAATTACATTCATTTTTAAGCACATGTTTACAAAAAAAGAACATATCACCACCACAGAAAACGTTCAAAGCGGCTCCATCAATTTAATTGGCGTGGGTACTTGTATTACAGGCGATATTACCTGTAAAGGCGATATTCGTATAGATGGCGAAATAACTGGCCATGTAGATGCTAAAGCAAAAGTGGTGATGGGTGGAACGGGAATTGTTATTGGCAATATCAATGGCACCAGCGCCGACATCAGTGGCATAGTAAAAGGCAATATTACCGTTAACGATACTTTATTTTTGAAAGCAACTGCTAAAGTAGAAGGCAATTTAATCACCAATAAATTTATTGTAGAAGCGGGCGCGGTATTTACTGGCCATTGTCATATGGGCGTATTGCCAACTTTGCCGCGAGAAGAAGATGGACAATAATCCATATGCTCAATATTCTAGTATCGCCTTTCAATTATTAGCCAGTATAGGGCTTTGCGCCTACCTAGGCCAAAAAATAGATCATTATTATGCTACCCAAACACCTATTTTTACTGCGTTAATGGTAATTGTAGGCATTGCTGCAGGTTTGTACTTGGTCGTAAAACAAGTTAGAAGAAATAACCATGACAAAAAATAAGCTTTTCCCATTTTCGCCGGTATTTACAATTCTCAGCGCGGTTATTTTCAGTTCTATTTACGTAATGCGCGATAATCCGAACACTAGCAGCTTAATTTCTCCAGATATTTACCTCTTTTTTGCTTTTTTTGCGAGCATCACTTATGCTGCTTTTCAAATATCCATGGCAGGCATCAAAAAAGGTGGCGAAAATGCTATCATTTTTATCATGGGTGGAATCGCAACCAAGTTATTATTAACCATGGTTTTCGCCTTAATTTATGTTTATTCGCACAAGGTTGGCAAGCTGCAATTCTTAAGTAATTTCTTTATTTTATATTTTATCTATTCTGCCTTTGAAATTTATTCCTTATTGTATAACTTGCGCGCTCAAAAAATACAATAAAAACTCAATCTAAATGCGCATAATAGGCCTTTTTAAACCGAATCGAAATAAATTCATCCTTATACTTGCTATTTTAAGCTTTAGCTCGGCAATTTTATTTGCTAATGAGCCAGCAAAAAAAGCAGATTCGGAACATGCCGATGCCATTGTTGAAGTGCAAGATAGCACTGCTGCCGTAGCCGAAAATGCTGCAGCTTCGCATCATAACGCCGAAGAAGAAAAATTTAACCCTTCTGAATTAATATTAGAGCATATTGCAGATTCGCACGATTGGCATTTATGGGGTCATACTTCTTTGCCATTGCCTATCATTTTATATACACCCAAAGGCTTAGAAGTATTTTCATCAAGTCATTTTCATCATGGAGAGCAGGCCTACACTACGGCAAATTATACTTACAAAATTGAAGAAAATAAAATTGTCGTTTTAAATGCCGAAAACGAAATAGACGAAGCAGCAACTAAAACAATCATCGATATTTCTATTACTAAAAACGTTTGTTCTTTATTAATATCTGTTACTTTATTATTGTTCATCTTCTTAAGCGTAGCAAAAGCTTATAAAAACACAGTTGGTAAAGCACCTAAAGGTTTTCAGTCGATGATAGAGCCAATCATTTTATTTGTAAGAGACGATGTTGCAAAACCAAATTTAGGCAAGAAATACGCGAAGTTCATGCCCTTTCTTTTAACTATTTTCTTTTTCATCTGGATCAATAACATGATGGGTTTAATTCCTTTCTTTCCAGGAGGAGCGAACGTTTCAGGAAACATTGCATTTACCATGGTATTGGCGTTAGTTACTTTTATCGTGATTACAGTAAATGGTGGTAAGGTTTACTGGAGTCATATTTTTGCACCTCACGTGCCTTGGTGGTTATATCCATTATTGGTCCCAGTAGAAATTTTCGGAATGTTTACCAAGCCAATCGCTTTAATGATTCGTTTATTCGCAAACATTACAGCAGGACACATTTTAGTATTGAGTTTAATCTCTTTGATATTTATTTTTAAATCTGCAGCTATTGCAACGGTTGCAGTTCCATTTACGGTGTTTATCAGTGTAATTGAATTATTAGTTGCATTTTTACAAGCATATATTTTTACCATGTTGGCGGCGCTATTTATCGGAATGGCAGTAGAAGAACCACATGCAGAAGATCACCATTAATTAGAATTATTGTTTAACCAAATATAAAATCAAATCATCATGACAGGAAGTATCGCTGCAATTGGTGCCGGATTAGCTGCTATTGGAGCAGGAATCGGTATCGGAAGAATTGGCGGATCTGCATTAGAAGGTATCGCAAGACAACCAGAAGCTGCATCAAAGATCCAAGCAACAATGTTAATCGCTGCGGCATTCGTAGAAGCGGTTTCATTATTCGCCGTAGTAGTTGCATTATTAGGAAACGGTTGATCCGTTGTAAAGAAGTCTGTAACGATTGGTTACAGACTCTCTTTATTTTAAACATTAACGATTTTAAATCAGCATAAAAAAATGGAATTAGTAACCCCAAGTATTGGATTAGTTTTTTGGACAACGATAGCATTCTTAATATTGATTTTTGTTTTAGGCAAATTTGCTTGGAAACCAATCATGCAAGCACTTGCAGAGCGTGAGCAATCTATCGAAGACGCTTTGTCTTCTGCAGAAAAAGCAAAAGAAGAATTAACAAGATTAAACAACGAGAGTGAGCAATTATTAAAAGTTGCAAGATCAGAACGCGATACTATTTTAAAAGAAGCAAAGCAATTAAGAGATAATATGGTGGCAGATGCTAAAGGCATTGCGCAAACAGAAGCAAACAAAATGATTGCAAAAGCAAAAGTAGAAATCGATAATCAAAAAATTGCAGCGCTTGCCGAAGTAAAATCGCAAGTAGCCAATTTGTCTATCGAAATTGCAGAAAAAGTATTGCGTAATCAATTAGCCGATAAAGCAAAACAAGAAGCATTGGTTGCAGATTTATTAAAAGAAGTAAAATTAAGTTAAATCAATTTTATGGTGTGCTTTAATAGCATTCCAAAAATAGTCAAAATAAAATGTCAGAAATAAGAGTAGCTTCTAGGTACGCGAAAGCATTAATTGATTTAGCCATTGAACGCAATGAGTTAGAGGCAATCAAAGCAGATATGAATTTATTTACGGATACTTTAAAAGGTAGTTCGGAATTACAAGCTGTTTTGAAAAATCCAATTGTACCACAAGATAAAAAAGCAGGAATTTTGAAAGATCTTTTTGCTACAAAAGTAAACGCAGCCACCCAATCTTTTTTTAACATCATGGTTTCAAAAAGCAGAGCGGGTGTACTATTCGAAACAGGTAAAGAATTTATCAGACAATACAACGACAACAAAGGTATTATTACCGCAACAGTAGTTTCTGCAACAGCTTTAACGGCAGATGCAGAAACAAAAATGATTGAAGCAGTTGTTGCGGCAACCGGTAAGCAAGTGATATTAGTAAAAAAAGTGGACGCAGATTTAATCGGTGGTTTTGTATTAACCGTTGGCGATAAACAATTTGATACCAGTATCGCGAAGAGCTTAGTGTTATTGAAAAAAGAATTTAATTCATAATAATTATAAAAATTTTTAATCGAAAAATAAATAAAACAAGATATGGTAGATGTAAGACCAGATGAAGTATCGGCAATTTTAAGACAACAATTGGCGGGCTTTAAATCAGCAGCGGAATTAGAAGAAGTAGGTACAGTACTCCAAGTGGGTGACGGTATTGCGCGTGTTTACGGATTAACTAAAGTTCAATCAGGAGAGTTAGTAGAATTCGATAAAGGTTTGCAAGGTATCGTGTTAAACTTAGAAGAAGACAACGTAGGTGTGGTATTGTTGGGAAGTTCTGATTCTATCAAAGAAGGTGATACCATTAAAAGAACCACTAAAATTGCCTCAATTAAAGTAGGTGATGGTATGTTGGGTCGTGTAGTAAATACTTTAGGTTTACCAATTGATGGTAAAGGTCCAATTGCTGGCGATGTATACGACATGCCAATTGAACGTAAAGCACCAGGCGTAATTTATCGTCAGCCAGTAAACGAACCATTACAAACTGGTTTGAAAGCAATCGATGCGATGATTCCAATCGGTCGTGGTCAACGTGAATTAATTATTGGTGACCGTCAAACAGGTAAAACAACTGTTGCGATTGACACCATCATTAATCAAAAAGAATTTTACGATAGAGGCGAAGCCGTTATCTGTATATATGTTGCTATCGGTCAGAAAAACTCTACCGTTGCAAACATCGTTCGTACTTTAGAAGAAAAAGGCGCAATGGCTTATACCATTATTGTTGCCGCATCTGCTGCAGATCCTGCACCTATGCAGTTCTTCGCACCATTTGCAGGCGCTGCCATCGGAGAATTTTTCCGTGATACAGGTCGTCCAGCATTAATTGTTTATGATGATTTATCTAAACAAGCGGTAGCATACCGTGAGGTGTCATTGTTATTGCGTCGTCCACCAGGACGTGAGGCGTATCCAGGTGACGTATTCTACCTTCACTCTCGTTTACTAGAGCGTGCGGCTAAAATTAACGCAACCGATTCGGTAGCACAATCAATGAATGATTTACCAGAATCAATTCGTCACTTAGTAAAAGGTGGTGGTTCATTAACGGCATTGCCAATTATTGAAACACAAGCAGGTGACGTTTCTGCATATATCCCAACCAACGTAATTTCGATTACAGATGGTCAAATTTTCTTAGAGTCGAATTTATTTAACGCAGGTATTCGTCCAGCAATTAACGTAGGTATTTCGGTATCTCGTGTGGGTGGTTCGGCGCAAATTAAATCAATGAAGAAAGTTGCGGGTACATTAAAAGGTGACCAAGCGCAATACCGCGAATTAGAAGCCTTCTCGAAATTTGGTTCAGACTTAGATGCAGTAACTAAATTTATTTTAGAGAAAGGTGCAAGAAACGTAGAGATTTTGAAACAAGGTCAATACTCACCAGTAGCCGTTGAAAAACAAGTAGCCATTATTTATTGTGGTACTAAAGGTTTGATGAGAAATGTGCCAGTAGATAAAGTAAGAGCTTTTGAAGCAGAATTTTTAAATCAATTAGAAATTCGTCACCGCGATACTTTAGATGCAATCAAAGCTGGTAAAATTGACGATTCAATTACTTCAGTTTTAGAAAAAGTAGCATCAGAATTATCAAGTAAATACTAATTAAAAAACGCTCGTTCAAATAGCATATGGCAAATTTAAAAGAGGTACGTATTAGAATTGCTTCTGTAAACTCTACACAGCAGATTACAAAAGCAATGAAAATGGTTTCTGCTGCAAAATTAAAAAGAGCAACAGACGCTATTGTTCAAATGCGACCTTATGCAAATAAATTAAAAGATATTCTTGCAAATTTAACCGCAAGTTTAGA
>JBILIO010000046.1:0-10244 GCA_044349915.1 Sphingobacteriales bacterium
AGAATTGGCTAACACATTGGAAAGCTGTGGAAACATTCTAGTTCCAGTATTTTTAGGCGGAAAAAATCTGAATAAAGGTGCATTTAAGGTAGCCGAATTGGGCGCACCTTGTGGACCTAAATCCATTTGCTCCCAACTATAAGATAATACATCTCCAGAATCTGGATCGCTTGCAGTACCTTTTAATATAAATGGAGTACTAATTGGAATGACATAATCTGCACCTGCATTTACAATAGGTTGATTATTGGCAGTAACTGTTTTAGCCGCACAAGCATTTGCAGTTGTAGATATAAATGCATTGATTTCGTCTAAGCTACCTGCATGAAAATAAGGGTCGCTATTGGGAGCAATATCATCTGAGCCGCAAATTCCAGCATAGGCCATAATGGTTGTCCCACTTCCTGGTTCATATGCTGTTGTGGAGCTTCTATTTCCACCGCCACAAGAACTTGTAACAGAATTAAAAGTGTGATTTCCTGCAAATTGATGACCCATTTCGTGCGCTACATAATCAATATCAAATGCATCACCTACCGGAGATGGCGAACCTGTTACGCCCTGCGCTTTTCTATTAGCTACACAAACACTTCCTAGCGATGCAATTCCACCGCCACCAGTACTAAATACGTGTCCAATATCATAATTAGCAGATCCAATTCTACTATTTACAGTGCTTTGATTTTCAGAAAGCATGGTACTTCCATTGCTATTGGTATATGGATCGGTTCCCGAAATAAAAATTAGGGTGTCGTTTTTTGCCACTAAATTCATGCGAACCGCCACATCTGTTTCGTAAACCCCGTTCACGCGGTTCATCGAGGTAACCATTTTGGCAAGAACTTGCGCCTTAGTTGGAGCGGCTAAAGCTGTTGCTGCTTTTGCATATTCTATCGTACATGCTAATGCTAAACGATAAACTCTATAGGTAACAACAGCAGCATTATTTCTAGCAAGGTAGGCTTCTACCCTATTTTTATTTTCTAATTCAAATTGCTCATCGGCTATTACATTACAATTAAATGTATTTGCCCATGTAGGTAAATCTTTTCTGAAATAAGAAATATATTCCGCATTGTTATTTACAAAAACAGGATCGATAAAATATCTTCCATCGTTAGAAAGCACCATGGCATTGAATCCCATTGGTCCAACATCTAACTTTGCCACATGCGAAGGATTTTCAATTCCTATTGCAGTATATGTTTTTATGTCTGGATATTTAGCTGCTAATTCGGCTTCCATCATTGGCGTTTGTACAACATAAAAATGTTCAAAGCCTCCATAAGGTAATGGTAAAGAAATTATTTGCTGAGTTGATTTTGCAAAAATATTGCCATCTTGAATGGGTGCTTTTGCTAATAATGAATTGATGCCCTCAAAATCTAATTGTAAGGTTCTGAATTTTTCAGGCATAACAGCGCTATATTTTGGAGCCGCAAGATTTTGCTTTGCATCGTTCCATAATTTTTCATTCGCATGCGCAACTAATAAACTATTAAAGCAACAAATAGCAATCAATAAAAGATGTTTAAATTTCAATTTCATATTGTGTTAATTTTTTTGGAATAACGAATATAGTTTTTTTAGGTAAAAAATCATTCATTTAATAGAAAAAAGGGGCTAAAAACGCGACGATAGCAGGGAAATTCCTTGGATTGATTAATAAAGTTCTTTAACCGAATTTTGTACCGGAATAAGGCTATGTAATTTTAATAATGCCCTTGCTAATCGAGTGGCTAAATTAGGTTCATAAGTAGCACCTTTATCAAATGCAATAATCACATTAAATGGCACATACTTTATTTTATTTAACTGATTTTTAGCTGAGTAATTTAAAGCAAAAGGGATCTGTAATTTTTCTGGGTAAAGCAAAACGCGCTTTGTACTTTCTACCGAATTTGTTCTCTTAAAATCAATTTTGGTTATGTCAATGGTCACTTGTTTGAGATTGTCTAGGTAACAGACATCTCGAGGATCAGATTTTAGTGTTAATACCAAAAGATCTTCTGTAGTAAAAGTAACATCGACAACAGGGTATTCGCAATTATTTTTATTGGCTAGATTTCCGGTAATATAAATGATGGGTTTAAACTTGAGTATTTTTTCAATAATCCAAGCTTGCGTTTCTTCTTTACTAGGCTCCTTAACAGGCGCTACTATAACATGAGCAGGTGCTTCCACTTTTGCTTTCACTTTTTTAACAGGTTTTTTTCTTTGCGAATTAGGTACCTGCGCAACAACCTGCGAAGTGAGTAAAAAAAATAAAATAAAATAACTGAGTATGGTTTTCATTAATAAGCCAATATATTTTGAATAAGCGATTTTACTTTAGCCGCGTTTGGCAACATGGTAAATTCTAATTGTGCATTTAATGGAATAGCAGGTAAAGATTCGGAACCTAATACAGCAACCGCTGCATCTAAATATTCAAAACAAGTAGAAGAAATTCTACCTGCCAAAGCTTGCGCAAAAGAATTATTAATTGGCTCTTCAGTTAATACCAAACACCTTCCATGTTTTTGAACAGATGCTTGAATGGTTTCGAAATCTATTGGATGAATGGTTCTTAAATCGATGATTTCTACTTGACCTGCAAAATCTGTAGCCGCTTGCTTGGCCCAATACACGCCCATTCCATAGCTGATGATCGTTAGGGTTTTAATTTCTTTATTTGGTGCAGCGCTTTGTACAATTCTTGCTTTACCTAAAGGAATAATATAATCTTCGTCTGGCTCAATGGTTTTAGCTTCTTCGGTTCCTTTTATTTTAGACCAATACAATCCTTTATGCTCCAACATAATCACTGGATTTGGATCGTAATAAGCGGCTTTCATTAAACCCTTTAAATCTGCTGCAGTAGATGGATAACAAATTTTAATGCCTCTGATATTGGCTAAAACAGATTCTACAGAACTTGAATGATAAGGTCCGCCACTGCCATAAGCGCCAATAGGAACGCGGATGATAGCAGATACTGGCCATTTACCATTTGATAAATAACAAGACCTAGCAACCTCTGTAAATAATTGATTTAAACCTGGCCATATATAATCTGCGAATTGTACTTCTACAATTGGTTTTAATCCAACTGCCGACATACCAACTGTACTTCCAATAATAAATGCTTCTTGAATGGCGGTATTAAATACCCGATCATTTCCAAATTTTTGCGCCAATGTTGCTGCTTCTCTAAACACACCGCCTAATCTTGCGCCAACATCTTGACCATACAATAAACATTCTGGATGCTTTTGCATTAATTCTTTTACCGCAAATAATGCGGCATCGACCATCAGTGTGAGTTCTTTTCCAGCTCCTTCGCGCGCACCTTTTTCTTCAGTTATTGGCGTGGGTGCAAAATCATGCGTAAATAAATCTTCGGGGCTAGGATCTTCTGCTAATAAGGCTTTGGCGTAATCGCTTGCAACTTGTTCAATGGCTTTTAATTCGATAGCAGCAATTTCCTTTTCAGTAATTCCGCTTGCTAATAAATTTGCTTTTAATTTAGGATATGGATCACGTAATGCAGATTCAACTAGATCATCGCGGTACCATTCCTTTCTAACACCAGAAGTATGGTGATTTAAAAGCGGCACTTTTGCATGAATTAAAAAAGGACGACGTTCTTTTCTAATAATATCCATTACTTCTTGAATCGTTTCAAACGATGCAAGAAAATCGGTGCCGTCTATACTTCTTGTTTCAATTCCTTTAAATCCTTTGGCATATTCTGCGGCATCCATTGCACGAATTTCTTTTGCATTTGCAGATATATCCCATTCATTATCTTGCACTAAATATAAAATAGGTAACTGCTTTAAAGCCGCCATTTGAAAGGCTTCTGCCACTTCACCTTCGGTAATACATGCATCTCCTAAAGAACAAACCACCACAGGGTTTTCTGTTATTTGGTTATTCGCTAAACCTGTTTTTTCTTTGTATTGAATACCCATGGCTAAACCAGTAGTTGGTATGGCTTGCATTCCTGTTGCAGAAGATTGATGCGGAATTTTGGGCATGTCATCTCGCTTCAAACTTGGATGACAATAATAAGTTCTACCACCCGAAAATGGATCATCTTTTTTAGCTAATAGTTGCAACATTAAATCATAAGGTTGCAAGCCAATACCTAATAAAATGGAATCATCGCGGTAATAGGCCGATAAATAATCTTGTGGTTTTAATTGAATTCCTAAAGCTAACTGAATGGCTTCGTGACCGCGAGAAGTTGCATGTACATATTTTGCCGTAACTTCTTTGTTTGCTTCATAAAGTTCGGTCATGGCTTTTGCAGTACATAGCAAAGACCAAGCTTTTAACAATACTTTTTCTGAAACAAGCGAGGAAAGATTTTTGGTATTAGACATGGAATAAAATCGGGTTATTAACCAACAAATTTAAACTTTTTGTCCAATAAATAAGGCATCGAAGTAAAACAAAGCAATTTGTTAAAAATGCTGATATTCAAGTAGTTGAACAGAAAACTATTTCGCCTTAAATTGATTAATTGCATTAACAGTAAAATCTGAAAGCACCAATTGGCCACTCATAGCTGCACGTTCAATTAATAATTCGTCCCAATGTTCTGTTCCAGCCCAAGCAACTTGCTTTAATAATTGCATAGCCTCAGGATTACTAGCCGCTAATTTATTTGCTAATTGTAATACCGCTTGATCTAAAGCCTGCGTGCTTTCATGTACTTCGGCAAACAACCCTTTTTCTCTAGCCCAATCAGCACTTTGCCATTCGCTAGCATTAATTGCTAATTGACAAAAAGCAGCAGAACCAATTTTTCTTTCTACGGCAGGGCCTACCACAAATGGACCAATACCTACGGCTAGTTCACTTAATTTTACGGAAGCATGTGTGGATGCAAGGGTATAATCGGCTGCCGATGCAATACCAACGCCACCTCCCACTGCCTTTCCTTGTACTCTAGCAATAACAAATTTAGGCGCTTTTCGAATGGCATTAATTACACTTGCAAAACCAGAAAAGAAATTAATTCCGGTTGCTAAATCTTTAATCGAAATTAATTCATCGAAACTCGCACCAGCACAAAAAGCTTTTTCCCCTTCACTTTGTATAACAATCACTTTAACCGCTTGATTTTGGCCGGCTGCTGAAATTTCGGCTGCAAGCTTTCTTAAAATTTCACCTGGCAAAGAATTACTCTGCGGATGATAAAAATTGATAGTTGCAATACCATTTTCAATAGCCGTTTTTACAAAAGCAGTTTGTTCCATTGTTCAATTGATTTTATTTTCTTATTTCAAAGATAATTAAAATCATATTTAGCAAAGCATGCCATTGAATTTAATTCGGCAGATTTTTAGGGTCTTTTTTAGGGCCCTGCTCAAAACGAGCCCTTGCTAACCTACCTTTTAGGCGGCTCAAGGCTTCTGCCGTCATGCCCAAAAATGTAGCGATCATATACTGCGGAATCTCTTGAATTACTTCGGGTCTAATTTCTTTTAATTTCAAATATCTTACTTCAGGCGAATCATTTACAATCATTGAATTTAATTCCATTATGAAATTTAAGTTCTCCTCTAACATCTTTCTAATTAAGTTTTGAAAACGAGGAATCCTTTCGTAAATGAGTTGTAAATTGACATACGAAATTTGATAAAGTTTTACATCTTCTTTAGCTACCAAAATTCTTTTTGATATAGCTTGTTTAGTGAAACTTTGGTATTCAGAGAAAAAAGCATTTTGGAAAAAAAACTGTTCGCTAACTTCTTTATTTTTGAAAGTTTGGAATTGCCTAACAACACCTTCTAATAGTAAATAGGTATAGGCACAAACCTCATCAATCCCTTTAATTTGTTCGCCTTTTTTATATGTTTTGTATTCGAACAGATCAAACACATAGGCTAATTCCTCTTCGGTTAATATTAAATTTTCGTTAATAAAACTAATCAATACATTGTCGTTTTTCATATGCTATATATTTGGTTTTTTTAGTTAATAAAAAACAAACTAGCACATTTTAAAATCAAAAAATGATTTTAAATGTTACATAAAGATGTACCGAAAAGATAAAAAGCCCTTTAGATTAAATATTATATCTTTTTTTGACCATAGTCAAGATAGTAGCGATGGCAACGGTCTCTCCTGTTTCGTCATACACATCTACTAAAAACTTTACGATTCCTTTTGCAACATCTTGTTCATCGCGTTTTTCTTGATCCATTTTTTCTTTAACTGTCAAACGCACACCTATTGTCATTCCAGGATAAACTGGTTTGGTAAATCGACATTCATCTAGTCCATAATTCAACAGCACGGGGCCTTTCTTGGCATCAACAAATAAACCAGCTGCAGCAGATAAGATAAAATAACCATGCGCAACCCTGCCATTAAAAATTGTTCCCTCTAAAGAAGTAGCATCGGTATGTGCATAAAAATGATCCCAACTTACATTAGAAAAATTCACAATATCGGATTCTGTAATGGTACGCTTTGCAGTAACAACTGTTTCTCCAATTTCAATATCTTCAAAATGTTTGCGAAAAACATGTACTTCTTTTTCTTGTTGAGATGCGCCAATTTGGTATTGATTGGTAATAGCAGTTAACATATTTGGCGAGCCTTGAATAGCGGTACGTTGCATATAATGTAAAACTCCTCGTTTACCACCCATTTCTTCTCCACCGCCTGCTCTACCCGGACCACCGTGCGTTAGCAAAGGCATTGGCGAACCATGTCCTGTACTTTCTTTTGCACATTCATTATTTAAAACTAAAATTCGACCGTGATAAGAAGCGGCGCCAACTACAAATTCTTTTGCAATTTTTTGATCATTGGTTACAATCGAACAAACTAAACTTCCCTTACCTAATTTACTGAGTGCAATGGCATCTGATAAATGTTGATAAGGCATGAGTGTACTTACCGGCCCAAAAGCTTCTATATTATGACAGTCTGTGTTTTCGAAAGGCTTATCATTTAAAAATAATATAGGCGACATAAATGCACCTTTCTTTTGGTCTGCACCTAGCAAAGTAACATCATCTAGATTTCCATAAACCAATTGTTGACTGCTTTGCAATAATTTTACTTTTTCTTTTACATCGCTTAATTGTTCTAAACCAGCAAGCGAGCCCATTCTTACTCCTTCTATAGCTGGATCACCAATGGTGGTGCTTGCTAATCTTTTGCCAATGGCAATTTGAACATCCTCCAATAAATTTTCAGGAACAATTATTCTCCTAACAGCCGTACATTTTTGTCCGGCCTTTACGGTAATTTCTTTGGTAACTTCTTTTACAAATAAATCAAATTCTGCTGAACCAGGTATTGCGTCTGGCCCTAAAATAGCTGCATTCAAAGAATCTGCTTCCATATTAAAAGGAACAGATTCCGATATAATGTTAGGATGTGATTTTAATTTTGCACCCGTATGTGCAGAGCCTGTAAAGGTGACTACATCTTGCGAAGTAACATAATCTAAAATACCATTAGCCGATCCACAAATTAATTGTAAAGCACCTTCAGGTAATATTTTACTATTGATAATTTCTTTAGTCACTACTTCTGTTAAAAAACAAGTCACCGTTGCAGGCTTAACCACTGCGGGCATTCCAGCCAAAAGATTCACGGCAATTTTCTCTAACATACCCCAAACAGGAAAATTATATGCGTTAATATGAATGGCCACACCTTCTTTAGGCACACAAATATGATGTCCATTAAAACTACCTGTTTTAGATAATTTAGCTAATTCGCCATCTACATAAAATGTTTCGTCTGGGAATTGTTTTCTCAAACTTGCATAAGCAAATAAATTACCAATACCCCCTTCAATATCAATCCAACTATCAATTTTTGTAGCACCTGTTGCCGCACTCACTTGGTAAAACAAATCTTTTTTTGCCAATAAATGAAAAGCCAAAGCCTTTAACATGCGACCGCGTTCTTGAAAAGTTAATTTTCTTAATGCAGGTCCACCTGTATTTCTACCATAAGCCAACATCATACCAAAATCAAGGCCTGTGGCATCTGCACGATAAATTGCTTCGCCTGTTATGGCATTAAATAAATCTGTTCCTTTACCCGAACCTTTTACCCATTGCCCAGCAATATAATTTTCTAATTGTTGCATTTTTTATTTCTTTGAATTCCAGGTTTTATATATTTCTTGTTGCGTTGGCCTGTTAGGTTCAATTTCCCTTAAAGGCTCGCACTCTTTTAATGTTTCTTTACAATCTTTTGGTAATTGTTGATACAAAGCAGTGCCTTCTGTTTTCCATTGTAACATTTCATCGCTTACCTCTTTAATTTCTTTTGCAGGATTTCCTACAATTACTTTTCGATTGGCGGTTGTAGTATTTGCAGCAACAAAAGACAAAGCACCAACAATACATTCATCACCAATAACCGCATGATCCATAATTACGGCATTCATTCCGATTAAAGTATTCTTGCCAATTTGCGCACCATGAATAATGGCACCATGCCCAATATGAGCACCCGCTTGCAATACAACGGTAGCTCCTGGAAATAAATGTATGGTACAATTTTCTTGCACATTGCATCCGTCTTCAATAATAATTTGCCCCCAATCTCCACGAATTGCGGCACTTGGACCAACATAAACATTTTTACCAATGATCACATTGCCTGTTACAGCTGCTAATGGATGTACAAAAGCACTTTCGTCAATTACCGGGCGATAGCCATTGAATTCAAAAATCATTTTTTTATCATTAACATTTTTCGATGATCACTGCATAACCTTGTCCAACACCAATACACATGGTGACTAATGCATATCTTTTATTTTTTTCTTGCAATTCTATGGCTGCAGAATTTAAAATTCTTGCACCCGACATACCAAGCGGATGACCTAATGCAATGGCTCCACCATTTGGATTAATTCGAATATCATCATCGGCTAAACCCCAAGACCTAATACAGGCTAAGCTTTGCGCGGCAAAAGCTTCGTTCAATTCTATAATGTCCATGTCTGCAATGCTAAGTCCTGCTTTTTGCAAGGCTAAATTACTAGCCTCAACCGGACCTATACCCATAATATTAGGCATTACCCCAATTACGCCCATCGATATAATTTTTGCTTTCGGTGTTAAATTATATTTTTTGATTGCCTCTTCAGATGCAAATAATAATGCTGCTGCACCATCATTTAATCCAGAAGCATTTCCTGCAGTTACCGTTCCCTCTTTTCTAAATGCTGGTTTTAAATTTGATAAGCCTTCTAAACTAGTTTGCGGTTTAATAAATTCATCTTCCGAAATTAATTTTGTTTCTTTCTTTTGTTGTACTTCAACTGCAATAATTTCTTTTGCGAATCGGCCGCTAGCTCTTGCTGCTGTTGCCTTTTGTTGAGAGCGCATGGCAAATAAATCTTGGTCTGCTCTAGAAATTTGATGCAAGTCTGCTAAATTTTCTGCTGTTTCGCCCATTGGATCTACACCGTATTGTGCTTTCATTTTTGGATTGACAAATCTCCAACCAAAAGTACTGTCGGCCATTTCTATATTTTTTGCAAAAGCACTTTCTGCTTTAGCCATTACCATGGGCGCGCGCGTCATGTGTTCTATTCCGCCAGCAACCATTAATTCGGCATCACCTGTCATGATATTTCTGGCAGCATCCATACTCGCAGATAAACCAGATGCACATAATCTGTTAACGGTAACACCTGGAACGGTAACAGGCATTCCTGCTAAGAGTAAAGCCATTCGTGCCACATTTCGATTGTCTTCGCCTGCTTGATTGGAACAACCCATAATTACATCGTGTATGGCCGATTGATCTATGCTAGGATTTCTAAGCATTAATTCTTTTAATACAATAGCGGCTAAATCATCGGCTCTCACTTTTGATAAAGCTCCGGCAAAACTACCAATTGGAGTTCGCACGCCATCAATTAAATAAGCTGTTTTTAAACTTTTTTCCATTACCACTCTTTTGAAGTTCTATATACTGTGCCTTTAAACAAAGCTACTTTAATATTATCTTGATTGAATATTTCGATATCGTACTGCGCAAATTGATTGCTACAATTTTTTTCTGTTGCAATGGCTGTTAAAACATCATCGCATTTTACAGCATGAATATGCGAAATGCTAGTTTCGATTGACATGCTCAAACGCCCGTGTGCATTAGCTGCAAAAGCAAGTGCACTGTCGGCTAAGGAATAAGTTATTCCACCATGAGTGAGCGCTAAACCATTGGTCATTTCTTTACGCACTTTCATGCTTAATTTAGCGTAA
>JBILIO010000208.1:0-2707 GCA_044349915.1 Sphingobacteriales bacterium
AGGTAATTGGGTCATCAATACCATTCAATACTTTTTGTAAAGCAGCAGCAGCATTGGCTAGGGCTTCGGCATGGCGGAGGTTAGAGACAATGCTCTGCCCATCATGTAAAGCCGAAACATCTACCAATTGCACCAATTCGTTTTCGAGTGTTTGCAATCCTGTTTTATTTAAAGCAGAAATAGGAATGCTGCGCAGCCCTGCAATTTCGTGAGGTGTTGCACCTGCTTGATCACTTTTATTTTGCACTAAAAACAAAGTAGAATTATTTTTTTCGAGTATTGGTTTAAATTCCGAAATAATTTCTTTTAGCTCCAAAAGGCTTGTTTCTGCTACATCATACACATAGAGTATAACAGCAGAAGAATTTATTTTTTCCATACTTCGGGCCACACCTTGCGCTTCTACCAAATCATCGGTTTCGCGAATACCTGCGGTATCTATAAATCTAAAACGTAAACCTTGTATGCTTATTTCATCTTCGATGGTATCGCGTGTGGTGCCTGCAATAGCCGAAACAATGGCGCGCTCTTCGTTTAATAAGGCATTCAATAAAGTAGATTTTCCTACATTGGGTTTGCCCGCAATCACAACAGGAATGCCATTCTTAATTACATTGCCTAATTCAAAACTATTGATTAAACGCGTAATTACTTTTAGTATTTGAAGAATTAAATTTTTCATTTGCGCACGATTAGCAAACTCTACATCTTCTTCCGAAAAATCAAGTTCTAATTCTACCAGCGAAGCAAAATTGATGAGCTCGCTGCGTAAAGCTTGTAGCTCGGAGCTAAAGCCGCCACGCATTTGGTTCATGGCTATTTGATGAGATGCCGCATTTTGTGAAGCAATTAAATCGGCAACGGCTTCGGCCTGCGATAAATCTAATTGTCCGTTTAAAAATGCACGCATGGTAAACTCGCCAGCCTTAGCCATGCGAGCGCCATTGTTCAATAATAATTTAATAATTTGAGAAATAATATAGGCCGAACCATGGCACGAAATTTCTACACTATTTTCTTTGGTATAAGAATTTGGCGCAATAAAAATGCTGGCCAACACTTCGTCGATGACCACTTGGCCATCATTAATTTTACCAAAGTGTAGCGTATGCGAAGCTTGCTTGCTTAAATCTTTGCCCGTAAAAATGCTATTGGCAATTTGTATGGCATCGGCACCAGATAAACGTATAACGCCAATGGCGCCGGTTCCGGCAGGCGTAGCTAATGCAACAATGGTATCGGTTAAACTCATGTTCAAAAATACATTTTTTTTGTACTATATTAGAGCTTATGATTTTGAAAAGTAAACTCCCAAGCGTAGGAACCACTATTTTTACCGAAATGTCTGCTTTGGCTGCACAATATGGCGCCATTAATTTAGGCCAAGGTTTTCCAGATTTCGACATGGATCCGGCACTTACCCAATTGGTAAATCAAGCCATGGCAAAGGGCTTTAACCAATACACGCATGCCAATGGTTACCCCGCGCTGCGCGAAGCATTGGCTAACAAAATGCAATATTTATATCAAATCAATATTAACCCCGATACGCAAATAACCATTAGCCCCGGTGGCACCTACGCCATTTATACGGCTATCACTACTGTTATTCATCCTGGCGACGAAGTCATTATTTTTGAACCCGCATACGATAGTTATATTCCAAATATTGAAATCAATGGAGGTGTGGTGGTACGCATACCTTTAACTTTTCCAAGCTATGCTATTCCATGGGACGAGGTGCGCAGAAAAATTTCGAATCGTACTAAAATGATTATGATTAACTCGCCACACAATCCAACAGGAGCAGTACTTTCGGAACAAGATATTCTAGAATTGAAAAAGATAGTTGCTGGTACTAACATTATTATTTTGAGCGACGAAGTGTACGAGCATTTAATTTTTGAAGGCAAAGCGCATCAAAGTATTTTAAAACATCCCGATTTATTGACGCGCAGTTATGTATGTTTTTCTTTTGGAAAAACCATGCATTGCACCGGTTGGAAATTAGGATATTGTGTAAGCGGGCCCGAGCTCATGCAAGAATACCGAAAGGTACACCAGTTTAACGCTTTTACCTGCGATACACCTAAGCAAGTTGCTTTGGCGGCCTATCTTAACGAAAATAAAAATTATGAGCAGCTAGGGCATCAAATGCAGCAGAAACGCGATTTGTTAAGGCAGTTACTTTCGCAAACAAATTTCGAACACATTCCATCTTATGGAAGTTATTTCGAATGCTATTCATTCAAAAATATTTCCAACGAAAACGATAAAGATTTTGCGATTCGTTTAACTAAAGATTTTGGTTTAGCTACCATTCCGGTGTCTGCATTTTATCAAGATAAAACAGACCATGGGGTGATTCGTTTTTGCTTTGCTAAAAAAGACGAAACGCTAATGGCTGCAGCTGAGAAGTTGAGGGGGCTTTAATCCTTCAACACTTTTGCCCAATACCATTCGCCATTAGTGCTTTTAATTTGTACATAATATAAGCCATTACTTAAATTCGATACATCGTAGCGCTGCAATCCAATATGGCTTTCTAAAACCTTTTGACCAAGGCTCGAATAAATTTTTATTGCTACACAGTTTATCGAATTTGGTATCTGCAAAAATTGAGAAACGGGGTTGGGTAAAATAATTTTATGCGAAATATTTTCTTGTAAACCAGTTAATTGCACATAATAACATTCAGAAGTATCTA
>JBILIO010000047.1:0-10227 GCA_044349915.1 Sphingobacteriales bacterium
AACCGTGCGGCAGAATTTATCAATAGATTTCGTAGCGATAATAATCCGCAACCAGATTACAATGTAAGTAACGATATTTATAATTTAATTGCTGCAGATACTACCGATGCCCGCATTCAATTCTTTGCCACCATGAATCCGAATACGCCAAAGCAATACCGCGTATTGAAAAAATTTAATGCAGATTATTTTTCTGTGCCATTAATTAATACGACGCAATTATTGTTAACGCGTGCAGAAGTGCTTGCAGAATTAGGGCAAGACTTAGGGCAAGCGGCAGAAGATGTAAATAAAATTATTAGAAGAGCTTATCCAGGAAATACCAATAAAGAAATTGCAGCTAATGCAGATTCAAGAACTATCTTATTGACAGTTCGTGCAGAACGCAGAAAAGAATTATTTTGCGAAGGCGATAGAGTAAACTATTTAAAAAGAATCGGTGCTTTGGCTAATCCATTAGATGGTACCATTACTATTCGAAATGCAGCATGGAATTGCCCAGGTTTAGCTTTGCAATTTCCAAGTTCAGAAAGAACTTCGATTTTTGTAATGAATGAAACAGGTGGTTGTAATTAATTTTTTAAAATTTAAGAAAATGAAAAATAGAAAAATCTTATTAGTGGGAATGTTAGCGATGCTAGCCATGTCTTGCAAAAAAGAGATCAAAGAAATTGGCGAGCCAGCAAGTAAAGTTGATGGGATTGTGGCAGACTGGGCAATGGCGCGTGTTTTAATGACCGATAAAGTGCCTATTGTAGAAGAGTCGATGGACATCACTGAATACTTTGCAAGCGCGGTAAAACAACCAAATATTAAATTCTTTATAGAAGGTCCAGATACTTTGTTTACTATAGATACCGCCGGATTGGAATTAAATTTCTTTAATGCTGTAAGTGGTAGATGGAGTTTCGATCATCCATTGTATCCAACTCAAGTTTTATTATTTCCGACCAACAGAACCGATACGGTTTTCATGAAATTGAATGGTCCAATTAGAACAGTGGATAATAAACTAAAAATAAGCAAGCAAGTATACGATTGCACCAATAAATTATTGTTTAGATACGATCTTGAATTTATTAGAAAATCAAATTAATTATTGATATGAAAAAATTATTACTAGTATTATCAATAATAGTTATTGGTATTACACAATCTAAAGCGCAAGTGGCATGGGTAGAACCAGATCCAACCGATGTAACAAAGCCTGTGAAGTTATATGTCGATTTAGATAAATTAGATCCATCTAAAGAACACAATGTTCTATTGCAAGCAGATCCAGGTCCATTTTATATTTGGACATGGAAGCCCTTTGAGCATCCAGCAACTAGTCCAAAAGTAAATGGTTTAGGCGATAAGCCTTGGCAAAACTCTAACGATTTATTGCAAATGACTAAAGACGAAACCAAAGGTGCAAAAGTGTATTATTACGAAATGACGCCAACCGAATTTTATGAAGTGGCTGCTTCTAGAGTTTATACCGATGGTATTTCGTTTTTAGTGAAGCCAAAAAATGGTGGAGGTTATGGTGCGCCAGATATTAAATCGGAAGATATTAATTTAACCATCAACGCACCTCGATTAGACAAAGGAAGTTTATATACTTTTCCAAGTGTGTATTTACAAGATGAAATCACAACCATTATTTACGACAATGCCATTGAAGCAAAAACTACCATGCAAGGTTTGAACGATGGCGATGCGTTGATGTATGTGAAAGCGACTGTAGAAGATACCGCAACGGCAGTGAGAACATTTATTGAGCCTGCGAAGTTTTTGAAATTACAAGACAATCCAAAAATGACCATGAAAAAGGATGCATCAGGTAAATTTAAAATCATGATGATACCTTCAAAGTTTTTAAACATACCTGCTGGTAAAAAATTGATTGATATGGAAATTACTGTTAGGAAACTTGCTTATGCAGGTGGTGCCGATCAAATTGATGAAAAGCTGAAGATGAAGGCTGGTTGCCAATAACATATGATATTGATTGAAAGTGCCGGATTTATTCCGGCATTTTTTTTGCCCTATTCTAAAGGGTTTATGGGTAAATTCTCTTATTTTTGGATATGTACCTTCAGAAAAAAGTGGTTGTTGTTTTGCCTGCCTATAATGCAGCGCAAACGCTTTTAAAAACTTATCAAGAGATTCCTTTTGATATTGTAGACGAAGTGATCTTAGTAGACGACGCAAGTAGTGATGGTACGGCAATCTTGGCCAAAGAAATTGGTATCAGCCATGTAATCCTGCATCAAAAAAATAAAGGATATGGTGGAAATCAAAAATCTTGTTATGATAAAGCATTAGCAGTAGGCGCAGACATTGTTATTATGTTGCATCCCGATTATCAATACACGCCCAAATTAATTACGGCCATGGTGAGCATTATTGCCAACGATTTATATCCAGTGGTTTTTGGCTCACGCATATTAGGTAAAGGTGCTATCAAAGGAGGAATGCCTTATTATAAATATTTCTTCAATCGCATACTTACGCTGACACAAAATATTTTAATGAATCAAAAGTTGTCGGAATACCATTCGGGCTATCGGGCATTTTCGGCCGAGGTGTTAAATAAAATTAATTACCAGGCTAATTCCGACGATTTTGTTTTCGACAATCAAATGATTGCACAAATTTGTTTTGAAGGTTTTGAAATTGCAGAAGTAACTTGCCCCACTAAATATTTCGAAGAAGCTTCTTCGATTAATTTCAGCAGAAGTATAACCTACGGCTTAGGCGTATTAGGCGTTTCCTTCGGTTATTTCTTTCAAAGAATTGGCTTATATAAATCAAAAATATATCAGCAATAATTTTATTCGGCCGAAACTTTTTCGATTTCGATTTTCAAAAAGTCCATTAACTCTTTGATATAATCCGCAGAAAAATCAAAACGAATACCCGCGGTTTCGTAAATTTCTTTCATTGATTTTGTATAGCCTAATTTCAATGCTGCTAAATATTGCTCCAATGTTTTTTCCGGATCTGCCAAATAATTTCTATAAATAGCAATGGCACCGAGTTGTGCAATGGCATATTCAATATAATAGAATGGCACTTCAAACAAATGCAATTGTTTTTGCCATAGGTTTTTCTTTTGCTCTGGGTAATCACTCCAGTCTACAAAGTTAGCACCAAAGCGATCGAATATATTTTCCCAAGCTGCGGTTCTTTCGGCAATGCTATGTGTTGGATTGGTATATAGCCAATGTTGAAATGCATCGATGGTAGCCACCCAAGGCAATGTTTTTAAAGTATCTTTTAATTGTTCTTCTTTTGCACTTTTTAAATCTGCCTCGTTGTCAAAAAATACCTCCCAATGATTCATCGAAATTAATTCCATACTCATCGAGGCTAATTCTGCTACTTCGGAAGGCGTGTGTTTAAAATCGTTTAATAATAAATGGCTGCTCACAAAAGTATGGATGGCATGACCACCCTCGTGAACCATCGTGGTTAAATCGCGAACAGAATTGGCAGAGTTCATAAAAATAAAGGGTGCGCCTGTTTCTGCCAAGGGGTAATTATATCCGCCCGGTGCTTTTCCTTTTCTTGCATCTAAATCTACCAATTGATTGGCTTTCATGATGGCTAAGTAATTGCCCAATTCAGGACTAATTTTCGTAAAACATTGAATGGTTTTATCGATTAATTCTTCGCCGTTTGCAAAAGGTTTTAAAGCTGCCTTACCCGTAATATCTACTTCTGTATCGAATGGGCTTAATTTATTCAATCCCATTTTACCGGCTCTCTTTAAGCTATTCGATTTTAAAATTGGCACCACTTCTTTTGCGATGGCATCATGAAAATCGAGACAGTCGTTTGCGTTATAATCAAATCTACCTAGCGCTTGAAATTGGTAATCTCTAAAGTTTTCAAACCCTGCATTGCTGGCTACTTGCTGACGCATGGCAATCAAATTATTAAACAATTTGTCTAATTGATTGCGATCTTTTAATCTTCGGGCTTGTATGTTTTCGTAAACATTTTTTCGAATGTTTCTGTCTTGGTCTTTTAAAAAAGTGCTGGCCTGTTCAAGTGTATACTCTTTATCTTCGATAGTTACAGACATAGCACCTGCAATGGCGCCATATTTTTGTTGTGCTAATTGCAATTCGGTGAATATCGTAATATTTTCTTCCCTAAATATTTCTAATTGCTTTTTTAAACTTCTGATATAAATAAAATATTCGCTAGCGGGTAATTCATATAAGAATTCACAATCCATTATTTTTTGATTCAATAGATTGGCGTATTCGGCAAGCTTGGGTTCTATGTTTGTTGCAAAATCTTCAAATGCTTTTAAAATTTTTTCATCGGTGGTATCGCAGGTCATGCGAATGTATCGCCAAGCAAAATCTTCTTCTAATACAGATTCTAGTTCACTTCTGTCTATCATCCATTGTGTTAATTCGTCTAAAGAAATAAGTTCTCTATTCATGAGGTCATCGAAAAATGGCAAAATAGTTTTCCAATTTATTTCAATGGTATTGGGCAAGAAATGTCTTTCTTTTTTTGGAATCAGTAAATTATTCATGGAATTATTTTATAAAATAATCGAGTAAGAAGAAAATCGCAAATGCAACACTGGCAATACCATTGGTGGTCATGAAGGCAATGTTTACTTTGCTTAAATCACTTGGTTTAACAATGCTATGTTGATAGATGAGCATGGCTGCAAAAATGCCTAAGCCTATCCAATAATATATTCCAAATGGAAAGAAAAAAATCGGAATCAATACAAATAAAAAAGAAAGCACATGAAGTAAACTTGAAAGTTGCAATGCATGTACTTTTCCTAAGGCGTTAGGAATAGAATTTAATTGTAATTCGCTATCGATCTCTAAATCTTGCATGGCATAAATAATATCAAATCCACTTACCCAAGTGATAACCGCAAGCGAATACCAAATGGGCAACATGCTAAAAGTTGCCGTAACACTTAAGTAAGCTCCAATTGGCGCAAGTGCTAAGCCCAAGCCCAACACAAAATGACACAATGCCGTAAAACGCTTGGTATAACTGTAACCTAGCACCACTAACAATGCTATAGGCGATAAATAAAAACAAATGGTATTGATAAAATAAGTTGCTAAAATAAAAAGTAAGCTATTGATAATTACATAAAGCAAGGCCATGTTTGGACTTATAATACCTGCAGGAATTTCTCTTGATTTTGTTCTTGGATTTTTTTCGTCGAATGCTCTGTCAATGTATCTATTGAAAGCCATTGCAGCGCTTCTGGCAAAAACCATACAAGCGAGCATGAGCAAAAACTTTTGAATATTAAACACACCTGCATGATCGGCCATACCCAAAACAAAACCAATAATTGCAAATGGTAATGCAAAAATAGTATGACTAAACTTGATCAGGGATAAATAATTTTTCATTAGATAGATTCCGCTACATATTGGCTGTTAATGCTATCGATGTAATTTAACAATTCGTCTTTGCCTGTTTGTTCTTCGGCAGAGGTAACAAAGTAAGCGGGTAATTCTTCCCAAGTTTGCAATAAATGGGTGGTAAATAATTCCACATTTGCTTGGGTTTTTAATTTCGATTGCTTGTCTGCTTTGGTAAAAACTATGGAGAATGGAATGCCTTTACTGCCTAACCAATTAATAAATTCTATGTCGTTTTTTTGCGGGCTTAATCTTGAATCGATGAGTGCCATTACGCATTGTAAATTCTCTCTGCTTTCTAAATAAGTTTTAATCATTTTTTCCCAAGCAGCACGATTGGTTCTGGCTGTTTTTGCAAAACCATAACCGGGTAAATCCACTAAATACCATTTATCATTGATGATAAAATGGTTAATCACTTGGGTTTTGCCTGGATTTTGAGAAGTTTTTGCTAAGCCTTTTTTATTGCAAAGCATGTTGATCAAGGAAGATTTACCCACATTAGAACGGCCTATAAAGGCGTATTCTGGCATATTTGCAGCTGGTAATCGATCTTGTTTAGTATTACTAATTACAAACTCGGCGGTTCTAATATTCATTCGATAAAGATAAGCTTTCTGTGTTAGATTACTTTAACAAGTTCTCCCAAGCAACTTGATTTTGAATCAGTGATTTTAAATCTTGAATAGCCACTCTTTCTTGTTGCATACTATCGCGATGTCTAATCGTAACGGTATCGTTTTCTAAGGTTTCGTAATCTATAGTGATGCAAAAAGGTGTGCCAATGGCGTCTTGTCTTCTATATCTTTTTCCGATAGAATCTTTTTCATCGTATTGCATATTGAAATCAAATTTCATGGCGTCCATAATTACTCTGGCTTTTTCAGGAAGGCCATCTTTTTTAGTCAAAGGCATCACCGTTGCTTTAATAGGGGCTAAGGCCGGATGCAATTTTAATACTACTCTGCTGTCTACTTTATCACCTTCCGATAAATCCTCTTCGCAATAAGCATTACACATCGTTAATAAAAACATTCTGTCTACGCCAATAGATGTTTCAACTACATATGGAACATAATTACCATAGGGTTTTCCTTGTTCATCTAAATCGTTATCAAAATATTGTAATTTCTTTTTCGAATGTTCTTGGTGTTGTTTTAAATCGAAGTCTGTTCTGGAATGTATTCCTTCTACTTCTTTAAATCCAAATGGAAATTCGAATTCGATATCGACTGCAGCATTTGCATAATGGGCAAGTTTTGCATGATCATGGTAACGATATTTTAAGTTGGAAGTTCCTAAAGCCAAATGCCATTTTAGTCGGGCTTCTTTCCAATAAGCATACCATTGCATTTCGGTTCCAGGTCTGACAAAGAATTGCATTTCCATTTGTTCAAATTCGCGCATGCGCATAATAAACTGTCTGGCAATTACTTCGTTTCTAAAGGCTTTGCCAATTTGCGCAATACCAAATGGAATTTTCATTCTACCGGTTTTTTGCACATTTAAAAAATTGACAAAAATTCCTTGTGCGGTTTCTGGTCTCAAATACACAGCATCTGCTTCTTCTGCTATCGAACCAAATTGTGTGCTAAACATTAAATTGAATTGTCTTACGTCGGTCCAGTTTACGGTACCAGAAATAGGACATTTAATTTGATGATCTATAATTAATTGTCGAAGTGCAACAAGATCGTCGGCTGCAAGTGCAGTATCCATTGCATTTTGTAACGCTGATGCTTTTTCGGTATCACCTTCATTTTCGTATGCCGTAATTTTATCTTCAATTAAATTATCGGCACGGTATCTTTTATTCGAATCTTTATTATCAATCATTGGATCGTTAAATCCGTCGACATGCCCCGATGCTTTCCATATTTTTGGATGCATAAAAATAGCGGCATCTAGGCCTACAATATTCTCGTGCATTTGAACCATCGATTTCCACCAATAGGTTTTAATGTTGTTTTTTAATTCTACCCCTAATTGTCCGTAATCGTAAACAGCACTTAAGCCATCATATATTTCGCTCGATGGAAATACGAAGCCGTATTCTTTAGCGTGCGAGGTAACATTTTTAAATAAATCTTCTTTCATCATACTCATGTTGCAAAGATAAGGGAATGCGCGAATTTTGAAAGGAATAAAGGGCTTTAATGCCCCATTTTGCTAAAAAATCATTTTTTTTAGATAATCTTGCATATTGGCCATTTTTAGTAAATTCGCTTTCCACTAAAATGGCTTTGTTTCAAAATTAAAATAAATAGGTGTGTCGGTAATCGTAAATCAATTAACAAAAGTATATGGAACGCAAATAGCGGTAAATCATATATCGTTTACTGCTGAGCCAGGTAAAATCGTTGGATTCTTGGGCCCCAATGGCGCTGGAAAATCAACCACCATGAAAATGATCACGGGATTTATTCCGCCAAGTGATGGCACAGCAAGCGTTTGTGGCTTTGATATTAACACCCAATCCATGGATGTGCGTAAATGTTTAGGTTATTTGCCAGAAAATAATCCTTTATACCTCGACATGTATGTAAAAGAATTTTTGGCATTTGTTGCAGGTCTTCAACAGCTCAATAATGTCGATGCTCGCATTAAAGAAATGATCGAGCAAACAGGTTTAGAAAGAGAGCAATACAAAAAGATTTCGCAATTATCAAAAGGATACCGTCAGCGTGTAGGCCTTGCGCAGGCCATGTTGCACGATCCAAAAGTTTTGATATTAGACGAACCTACAACTGGTTTAGATCCAAATCAATTAGTCGAAATTAGAAAACTCATTAAACAATTAGGGAAAGAAAAAACGGTTATACTTTCTACTCATATTATGCAAGAAGTAGAGGCCGTATGTGATCAAGTGGTTATTATTAATAAAGGCTTAATTGTGGCCAATGATGAAACAAAAAACTTACAAGCGGCTGCTTTGCAACAAGTAACTTACGTAGTAGAATTTGATCAAGTGATACAAAAGCAAGACTTATTAAAAATAGAGGGCGTAATTGCTGCGCAAGGTTTAGCAGATAAGTCTTGGGTTTTACAAACCAATACTTTAGTAGACGTGCGAAAAAACATTTTCGATTTTGCGGTTAAAAATAATTTAGTGTTATTGAGTATTCAAAAAGAGGAAGAAAAGTTGGAAGATATTTTTAGAAAATTGACCGCAAATTAAAGTTAGCATAAGATGTATACGATATTTAAAAAAGAGATTGCAGCCTTCTTAAGTTCTTTAATTGCCTATATCGCAATTGTGATATTTTTGATTGTATTAGGCTTATTTGTATGGGTGTTTCCCGATACAAGTGTATTAAACTATGGCTTTTCTACACTTGATAGTTTATTCAATATTGCACCTTGGGTGTTTATGTTTTTAATTCCAGCCATTACGATGCGTTCGTTTTCTGAAGAAAACAAAACCGGAACAATTGAATTATTAACCACTAGACCTATAACAGATATTCAAATTATTTTAGGAAAATATTTTGCCGGTTTAGTGCTTGTATTTTTTGCCATATTACCTACGCTTATTTATTATTTTTCTATTTATCAATTAGGAAGTGTAAAAGGTAATATTGATTCGGGCGCAGTAATAGGCTCTTATATTGGTTTGTTATTTTTGGGCGCTTGTTTTGTATCCGTTGGTATTTTTTGTTCGGCAATGAGCGATAATCAAATTGTTGCATTTATCATTGCGGTATTCCTTTGTTTTATTGCTTATTCAGGATTCGAATCTTTTAGTCAATTAGATTTATTTGGTAGAGTAGACGATTTTGTAGCAAAATTGGGTATTAGCAACCATTATTTATCGATTAGCAGGGGCATCATGGATTCAAGAGATGTGATTTATTTTATGAGTTTTATTATCCTATTTATACTAGGAACAAAAACTAAATTAGCAAGTAGAAAGTGGTAGCCAAGCAATCAAATACTCAAAAGCGTTCGTTAAAAAGCCAGGCTTTTTTTGAATTAGGCATTTTCTTTGCGGGTATTATCTTAATTAATATGATTGCCGGATTTTTATTTTTCCGAGTTGATTTTACCAAAGAGCAAAGATTCACTTTATCTAATGCAAGTAAAAAATTAGTCGGTAATTTACAAGATGTAGTATATGTAAAAGTATATTTAGACGGTGATTTTCCAGCTGGTTTTAAAAGGTTAAGTAGTGCTACAAAAGAAACCCTCGACGACCTAAGAGCATATGCGGGCGGCAATTTGGAGTACGAATTTATTAATCCAACTGCAGATCCAGATCTAAAAGTAAGAGACGAAATTCTACAGCAATTACTTAAAAAAGGGCTTACCCCAATTAACGTACAAGTAAGTGACGAAAACGGATCTAGACAACAGATTGTCGTGCCAGGTGCAATCGTTTCTTATCGCGGAAAAGAAATTGCCATTCCCTTATTGCAAAGTAATACGGTGGCTAGCTCTGCCGATGAAGTGCTGAATAATTCTGTAATGAATTTAGAATTTCAATTGGTAAGTGCGATTAAAAAAGCAAGTAGCCTACAAAGACCTAAAATTGCTTTTATCTATGGGCATGGAGAACTAGATACTTTACAAACAGCAGATGTCATTAAATCATTGCGCGCATCTTACCAAGTAGATTTTCTTTATTTACCCGCAACGGCTCCTAAAGATTTACTGGATTACAAAATACTCATCATTGCTAAGCCACAGCGTGCTTTTAACGAAGGCGAAAAATTTAATATCGACCAATATATTATGGAAGGTGGCCGCGTATTGTGGTTGATCGAAAACTTAATGGCCGATATGGATAGTTTAGGTCCCGATGCAAGTTTAATGACGAGTA
>JBILIO010000209.1:0-2686 GCA_044349915.1 Sphingobacteriales bacterium
ATCTTCATCTTGTTTTAAATCGGCAATTGTTAAACTTGCATTAGCCGTATTTTGTTGAAATATTTGTAAAGCTTCTAAAGCGGTTTTCGCAACTACCACTTCCCCATTGGGTGCATAAAATGCTGGGATTTGTTGACCCCACCACAACTGACGAGAAATACACCAGTCTTTTACATTATCCATCCAATGCTTATAGGTATTGGTATATTTTTCGGGAATTAATTTTACTTCACCGCTCAAAACCGCATCTAATGCAGGCTTTGCCATGTCTGTCATTTTACAAAACCATTGCATCGACAATTTAGGTTCGATAACCGCATCAGTTCTTTCCGAAAATCCTACTTGAGATTTATACTCTTCTACTTTTAATAATCGACCTGCATCTTCTAAAAGTTGGATGATTTTTTTTCTAGCAATAAATCGATCTTCGTTAATTAAAATTTGCGCCTTTTCATTTAAAGTGCCATTGTCATTTAAAATATCGATTACAGGTAAATGATGTCTAATGCCTAATTCGTAATCGTTTAAATCGTGTGCTGGCGTTACTTTTAAGCAACCCGTACCAAATTCAATATCAACATATTCGTCTAATATAATTGGAATTTCTTTTTGAATTAATGGAATAAAAACACTTTTACCATGTAAAGCAAAATACCTTTCATCTTTTGGATTAATACAAATGGCTGCATCGGCCATAATGGTTTCTGGACGCGTGGTAGCTATGGTTAAAAATTCATTTGCTTCGCCAACAATTTGGTAATTTATATAAACTAATTTTTGATTGACTTCTTTTCTGATAACTTCTTCGTCGGAAACAGCGGTTAATCCTTTCGGATCCCAATTCACCATTCTAATGCCTCGGTAAATTAATCCTTTGTTGTATAAATTAATAAATGCGTCTGTTACTCCTTCCGACAAATCAGGATCCATGGTAAATTTGGTACGGTCCCAATCGCAAGAAGCACCGAGCTTTTTGAGTTGCTCTAAAATAATCCCACCGTATTTATCTTTCCAATCGTAAGCATGTGCTAAAAATTCTGCTCTCGAAATAGCTGTTTTCTCAATTCCTTTTTCGCGTAATAAATTAACCACTTTTGTTTCGGTGGCAATAGATGCATGATCGGTACCCGGAACCCAACAGGCATTTTTGCCCATCATGCGGGCTCTTCGAATTAAAACATCTTGAATGGTATTATTTAACATATGGCCCATATGCAGCATACCCGTTACATTGGGTGGCGGAATAACAATGGTATAAGGCTCTCTGTGGTCTGGAACAGATTTAAAAAACTGTTGCTCCATCCAATAGCTATACCATTTATTTTCAAACTCTTGCGGGCTATAGGTCTTTGGGGTCGTCATTAAAAATTAATTTTGGGGTCGATAAAGCTCAAAAATAACAAATTATCGATTTCTTTCGGTATTTTAAGTGTAGGATATTAACCTAAGGCAAAATTAAAATGAAATTGTTGGCATTTAACTATCAAATGCTCCCAAATGCCTATATTTGATAGAAGAAATTACATGAAAATTAATTAATAAAATTATATGAAAAAAATAGCCTTAGTATTTACAGCCATTTTAATGGGAAGTATTATTTCCGGATGTAAAACAAAAAAAATCGAACGCATAGACCCAACTCAACAAACAGATTTAAGTGGTAGATGGAATGATACCGATTCGAGATTGGTTTCTAACGAAATGATTAGCGATTGCATGTCTAGACCATGGAGAACAGAATTTACTGCTGTTAAGGGTAAAAAACCAATGGTAATTATTGGCAATATTAAAAACAAAACTACCGAGCACATCGAATCCGAAACTTTTATCAAGGATATCGAAAAAGCCTATATCAATTCTGGTTTAGTAGGTGTAGTGCAAGCTGCCGATGCTAGAAAAGAATTAAGAGAAGAGCGCAACGACCAACAAACTTATTCTTCTGAAGAAACTAAAAAGAAATGGGGTTTAGAAAAAGGAGCCGACTTTATGTTAAATGGTGTGATTACCTCTATTGTAGACCAATACGGTAAAAACAAAGTCGTGTTTTATCAAATCAATTTAGAATTGACCGACTTGCAAACAAACGAAAAAGTTTGGATTGGAGATAAAAAAATTAAAAAAGCCATTACTAATTAATTTAAAAAAAAACACCCTGTAACATAGATTTACAGGGTGTTTTTGTTATACTACCTTGCCTTTCGGCTAGCAATAAATAATCTTCTATTGAAAATTTCATCATCTATTTTTCTTATTATTTGCACAGCCATGCTATTGTCTGCCTGTGCTACTTATTACCAAAAGCTAGCCGTATTTAACAACGATTTTGAAAGTGGTAATTTGGTAAAAGCAAATGAATTTTTAACAAAAGATAAAAAAGCGCAGTCGGGTAAAAACGAATTACTTTACCGTTTTAATAAAGGCACTATTGAACATTTATTGGGTAATTATTCCGAAAGTAATATCCAATTTAACCAAGCAGACCTGCTCATTGAAGACTATCAGAAAAAAATAAGCGACCAAGCATTGGCGCTAGTTACCAATCAAATGAATACGCCTTATCCGGGCGAAGATTTTGAAAAAGTAATGATTCATTATTACAAGGCGATTAATTATTTACGATTAAATGATACCGAAAAAGCCTTGATTGAAGCGCGTCGTTTAAATCTAAAACTTCAACTACTAAATG
>JBILIO010000210.1:0-2677 GCA_044349915.1 Sphingobacteriales bacterium
TTGAGGACGCTCAACAGCAGATTTTTCAAGGTTGGCAGAGGTTTGACTATCCTCTTCTTGGTTTGTATTTTGTGGCGCTTGTACCGGTGTTTCGATATTTTCCGAAACGCTTTCGGATTCGCTAGCAATATTTTCAATCACCGAAGCATCGTTGCCTGTGTCTTGATTGGCATCGGCAGCTTTGTGTTTTTGTTTTGCAAAAATTGGATTGAGTTTTGGAGCGGGTGCCGCATCAGAAGTTGGCGATTCATCTTGTTCAGATTTTACACTTCTTTTTCTTTTGGTTTTTTCTGCAGGTGACGATGCTGTTGCATCTGCTGCAGTTTTTTTGTTTGGGTTCGATTCCAATATTTGATAGATTAATTCTTGTTTTCTTAATTCTTCGTAACCTGCTATGGCTAAATCTTTTGCAATTTGTCTTAATTCTGAAACTAATTTTTCGTTCAACGAGCTATTATCGTACATGTATGGTGGTTAAATTTTTAATTGGGAAGAACTTATAAAGGTGGGGATGATTGAAAGAGGTGTTAGACATTAACACATTGCAATTTTAACCATTTTAATTAAATAATCAAAAAAATGTCGTTTTTTTTGATGCTAATCAAAGTTTTTAAGAAAATAACCTTCATGTTTGAGGCAAATTAGCCTTTTTAATCAAATTTCAAGCTAATTTTATTAATTTTGAACATGCAAAAAATCGAACTTATTCAGCAAATAAAAGCTAAAAAATCATTTTTATGTATTGGTTTAGATACCGATTTATCAAAGATTCCAGCGCATTTACTGCAGCATGAAGATCCAATTTTTGCTTTCAACAAAGCCATTATCGATGCAACCGCCGATTTATGTGTGGCATATAAACCAAATTTAGCTTTCTACGAAAGCATGGGCGCCGCAGGATGGGAAAGCTTACGCAAAACAATGGATTATATTCCTGCACATTGTTTTACCATTGCAGACGCTAAAAGAGGCGACATAGGCAATACTTCTGCCATGTATGCCAAAACTTTTTTCGAACCCGCAGCTGCAGGATTTAATTTTGATTCTGTTACCGTTGCACCATATATGGGTTCCGATTCGGTTACCCCATTTTTAGCCTATGCAAATAAATGGGTTATTTTATTAGCCTTAACTTCTAATGAAGGTGCCAAAGATTTTCAATTCGATTCTTTTGAAAATGGCGAAAAATTATTTGAAAGAGTATTAGTAAAATCGAGCAAATGGGGCAGCGATGAAAATATGATGTATGTGGTTGGAGCCACCCGTGGTGAAGCATTTGCAGCCATTCGTAAATTAGTGCCCGATCATTTTTTATTGGTACCCGGTGTGGGTGCCCAAGGTGGTTCTTTATCCGAGGTTTGTAAGTATGGCCTTAATAAAGAGTGTGGTTTATTAGTGAATTCTTCGAGAGCAATTATTTATGCAAGCAATATGATAGATTTTGCATCAAAGGCAAGGGGGGAGGCAATAGCAATGCAAAAAGAAATGGAAATAATCTTACAAGAAAACAATATTATATAAATTATTTTTTGCTTCCAGCTCTTAATAAATCCCAAACCAATTCGCTTTCAAACCCTTTACCTATAAGATAAGCAGCTAGTTTATTTGTTTTTTTAATCACATTGCTTTCTGGAATTTCTTTTGCTTTCCTTTTGATTTCTTTTTTTAATACTTGCGTGTAAGTCTCCTGATCGATGAGTTGTAATGCCTTTCGAATGCAGGGTTCAGATGTGCCTTTTAAACGCAAAGCATTTTTTATTTTTAATTTTCCCCAATGTTTTACCCTAAATTTTCCGCCTGCATAGGCAATGGCAAATCGCTCTTCGTTTAAGAAATTTTCTGAAATTAAAAACACGATAATGTCTTCTAGGTCATCGCTTGAAATGCCCATTTTTACTAGCTTTTCTCTTACTTCTTGCTGACTTCTTTCTTGATATGCACAAAAATTAGCGAGTTTTAACTGCGCTGTTTTTTTATCTATGGGGTTAGCTTGTTTTGATTTTTCTTGCTGCATGCTTTAAAAATTAATACCAAATTCTGGCCATAATTAATGCAGCATTTTGCATACACATTAATTGTAAAGTTTCGGGGGCATCTTCGTAATTCAAAATTAGGCAATCGCCTTTTGTTAAATTATTTGCGCCTGTTAAGTTAGCAACAGCAACTTCGCCTTGCCAAATATAAATTAAAGTAAGCGAACCAGGGCTCACCACCTGTTCGGTATGTTGCTCTTGTGTTTGAAGCTTAACAGCATCTAATTTTGCTAATACTTTGCCTCGGTAAATAATATTAAAATCACTTACCATACCCTCGGCTTTGGTATTCCAATCGCCTTCAAAAGAATCAACATCAAATTCTTGGAGTGTTTTACTATATAAGTTTTCGTGATGAATGTTTAATTCTCCTGCTAAAATAAGTAGCTCTCGCGAGTAGCCTTCAAATTTTGTAAAAGTAGTTTCGGCCTGTTCAACGGTGGCTGTACTGATCCTAAAATCAAAATCTCTTGCAATAAAATTGGCATGGCTTGGCCATATATATAATTCGGAGGTAGTACCAGCAGCCCATCGATTGCAAGTTATTTCGGTATTTTTCTTTACTTGAATGCTCATAAATAGCGATAGATGGCTTAAAAATAAGCCTAATTATCGGCTTATTGATTATATTTATATCCTAAATT
>JBILIO010000211.1:0-2676 GCA_044349915.1 Sphingobacteriales bacterium
CAGCCAAAAACGTGGAACAAAGGGTGTACATGGTTCCCAATTTAAAATCAAAAATCAATTTATTATACCATTTTCTGCTCGATGAGGAAACATTTCAAAAGGTAATTGTGTTCTGTAAAACAAAGACCATTGCCGATAATGTTTACCACTATATCAGCAGAAAGTTTGGAGAAGATCAGGTAAAAGTAATCCATGCTAATAAAGGACAAAATACCCGCATCAACTCTATGGAGGCCTTTAAAGAAGGCAGTGTTAGGGTGCTAGTGGGCACCGATGTGGCATCTAGGGGCATCGACGTAACGGAAGTTACGCATGTCATTAACTTTGATGTGCCTTTGATATACGAAGATTACGTACACCGCATTGGCAGAACTGGTAGAGCAGAAAAACTAGGGGTATCTATTACTTTTAGTAACGAATCAGAAACTTTGCATTTAGCAAAAATTGAAAAGCTCATTCGACAAAAAATACCGGTATTGCCCATTCCAGATGGCGTAATTTTTGCGGAGACTTCGTTTAACGAAAAACAAGCCATTGCCCGCGAAATAGACGAACATAAACGCAAAGAAGACCCTACCTTTAAAGGCTCTTTTCATGAAAAGAAATTTAAAAGGCCTTCTGCTGATGAAAAGAAGAAGTTAGCTAAGCAAAAAGAGCAACAGCTAAACAAAGGAAATGCTAAAAGTAAAACCAAAAGCAGCACCGACGATAAAACTAAAAAGACCCTTCGTAAAAAAGGGAAAAACTGGGATAAAAAAATAAAATAACCGCATACGCATGAAAACAGCAGAAATCAAAATTACCATTTCCTTAGACGACAAAAATTTACCAGAAAGCATTTTATGGTACTCTTCAGATTCAGAAAACACACAAGAATTGCCTTGTAAATCTATGATCTTGGCTTTATGGGACCAACAATATCAAAACTCGTTGCGTTTAGACTTATGGACTAAAGATATGCCCGTAGATGAAATGAAACGATTTTTCTATGAAACACTGATGACCATGAGCGATAGTTTTTTAAAGGCGACTGGCGAAAAGAACATAGTGGAAGACCTCCGAGATTATTGCGCACATTTCGCAGAAAAAATGGAATTAAACGCAAATAGCTAAAAACAAATTTTCTTTTACTATATTGTAGCTACTAAAAATTTATCTGTTTTGACTATTACTCGAAAAAGCTATCTTACTTTACTCCTGATGTTTTTGATTTCATTAACATCTATTTCAATTAGTAAAGCCCAACTAAAAATAAGAAGCGAGCCCAACATGGGGAAATTAGTTCGCAATGTCTTAGTTGGCCAAGGCATCACCGTTCGAAACATTATTTACAAAGGAGACGCTGGTGCAATTGCAATTTTCGATGGTACCAATTCTAATTTAGGTTTAGACAGTGGGGTATTAATTTCGACTGGAAAAGCAATAGACGCAATTGGCCCAAACAATCTTCAAGTAAGTAGCTCCAATAATAAAGGTGGCGACATAGATTTAAATACCATTGCTGGCGGAATTACGGTTGATGCCGCTTCCTTACAATTTGATTTTATACCTGTTACCAATTCTATTAAATTAAGATTTGTATTTGCTTCGGAAGAATATCCAGAATTTGTGGGCCAAAGTTATAACGATGCATTTGGCTTTTTTGTAAGTGGGCCAGGTATTGTAGGCAAGAAAAATATTGCTGTTGTACCTGGTACATTAGATACGCCCATAGCTATTAATTCAATTAATGCTTTTAATAACTCGGGCTTATATGTAGATAATACCAATGGGCTCAGCATACAATATGATGCATTTACAAAAGTAATAGAAGTATCGCTTCAGAATTTAACAGCTTGTCAAACTTATACAATTAAACTAGCTATTTCCGATGTCATAGACAGAGCTTATGATTCGGGTATATTTTTAGAAGCACAAAGTTTCGAGAGCGAAAATATTGACAACATGCGGGTTGAAATTGTTCACCCAACCGGAGGAACCATTACCGAAAAATGTGATAGTGTAGTTTGTCGCTTTAGTCGAACCAATACCGATACTAGTAGTGCCTTGCTTGGAAGCTACGGCACCAATACTTCTGCGCTTGCTGGTATTGCAACAATGGGCGATGACTATCCAATTCTTTTAGGGTCGATTGCCATACCAAAAGGTCAGCTTAGTACAGATCTTTACTTCTTCCCTACCGACGATAATATAGTAGAAGCTGCAGAAAAATTTAAAATTGAAATGATCAGTAATGGCGGTTGTTTTATTTCTGCCGACTCTTTAAACATTACTGATTTTGATACCATTGCAATTTCTGGATTTCAGAAAGTAGATTGTGAAGGTGATACTGTTTTTTGGCAAGTAAAAACTACAGGCGGTTCGGTTCGTTTAAGTTATGCCTGGACCGACAGCTTAGGCATAGATACCATTAGTAGATCTACGATCATTCGTGTTTCGCCAGATAGCGTAACCATGTATGTTGTTTCGGTATTCGATTCATGTACCAATACCTTAGTAAAAGATACCATTTATATTGCGCCTATTATTCCTGTAGATATTAACACGATTAACGATACGGTGGTTTGCGCGGGTTCGTTGTTGCAATTATTTGCTAATGTAACATTGCCCAATCCGCATTTTACTTGGACGGCAACCGATTTAGGCTTACAACCAGTTGGTTTATTTGACGATGAC
>JBILIO010000212.1:0-2664 GCA_044349915.1 Sphingobacteriales bacterium
TTAAGCCCCACAGCGCCAATGGTACTGCAGTAAAATGTGGGAGAGTAGGTCGTTGCCAAATTTTATTCAAGCCCAGATCAGTCATGTTCTGGGCTTTTTTTTTTAATTTAAAATAAGTAAATTGTACCCATGAATTGGTCAGAGATAAAACAGCAAATATATTTCTACGATGGATCGTTAAGAGATGTAATAATAAAAGACACTACCGCTAGTGACTGGGAAAAATGGATCAACTTTGTAAATGAAAATTGCAAGGTAGATTGGTTAAACGGAAAAACAGTAAAGAACGAACCCAAAATTAAATTTGATATTGTCAACGAGTTTTTTGAAGGGAACGAAGATTATAGTTCTTCTGCAAACATTCTGTTAGATAAAATTTTAATGAATGTTCATTTTTTCAAATCAACAGAAATCAAATTTGATATAGATCCTAGAGATTTTCATACGATCACGCAACATGAGCAGTTTATGGAATTATTAGGAGGAATGGCAAAGGCAATTAACAAATCTGTATTGATTACTGGCGAAAACGAGCCAGAACAAATTCTAATCACCATACAAGCTTAGTAATACAAATTTCTGCTGCTTCAGTAGATAATATTAGTTGTGAAAGTTTTGGTGACTCAGCGCTTTAAAATAGCGTTAGTATAGAGAATTTATGCGCGCTTATATTTCCTTTAAAATTCAAGCTTAAAAACACCATTTCAACGAAAGCCATTTTTATCAATCCAGATAAAATGTTTTTTATAAAAAGTAATTAAGCAGTAAAAAAAATAAAGCCTGAATAATAAATAAACTGCTGGCAAATGTATTGACGCTAATTTTTTTAAGATACATTTTAAGGCCTAATAAAATAGCACTGATCATAAACCAGCATATATAATTAAATAAAGGGATATGGCCGTTTTCCCAAGACCAAAAGTTTAGTTTTACAGCAACCGGTTCTAAAATTATATCAAAGCCGGTAGCAATTGCAGCACCGCCTATTACCACGGCAATAGTGAATGTTCTTGAAGTTATATTTACATTCCACTTCCTTCGAATTAAATCAATGCATTGGGTTAGTAAAGAGCCTGAACAAAATACAATGTTAAACCAATTGAATCCTATTAGCAAAGGCACTCCATATAGTTTTGGCCCTAATACTTGACCATATTGGTAATTGCCAAAAAGCAGACCAGTATTAACGCCAATAATTTCTGTTGCCATGCCAATGGTAAAAGAAATAAAGAAAAAACCAATATATGCGCTAAAGAATTTTAATTGAGTAATGGAAAGCAATAAAAACATTATCAGTAATACAATAGGTACGCTATAGATGAACCAATCTTTATAGGGCGTAAATACAATACCTATTAACCCTGTTATGTGAAATAAAAGGGCTAAAAAAATGGGGCTATGCTTTTTAAAATTAGGCATGGTATTTATCTTTTATTAAATTGGATACAATGTTTGCACTTGACAAACAAAGTGGTATACCTCCTCCAGGATGTACGCTGCCTCCGACAAAATAAAGGCCATTGATTGTCTTGCTATCATTAGGATGTCTCATAAATGCGGCCATTTTACTATTAGAACTAGTGCCATACAAAGAACCCATATAAGAAGCGGTTTTTGACTCAATGCTAACCGGTGTGAGCACCTCATCGACCGAAATATAGGGTTCAATATTTTCCCCTATTATACGGTTTAATTTTTGAATGATTGCTTTTCGATAAAACTGTTCTAAACTAGCCCAATCTTGCCCATTGTTTGCCGGAACATTAATCAATACAAACCAGTTTTCTTTACCGATAGGCGCATGTTTTCCGGGTTCTAATTTATTGGTGATATTAATGTACACTGTTGGGTCATCAAATGGCAATCCGGTATTAAAAATGGCATTAAATTCGGATTGATAATCTGCGCTAAAAAAAATGTTGTGCAAGTCTAATGATGGAAAAGTTTTATTCATCCCCCAATAAAAAATTAAAGCACTGCTACTTCTTTCTTGTTTTTTAACTTTAGCTGCCTTAGCCGAATCGTTTAATAAATTTTTATAAGTAAAATAAACATCCATATTACTTACCACAATTGCGGCGTCATATACTTCCTTATCTACCTTCACGCCGGTCACGCAATTGCCTTTTGTTTGAATCTCTTGAACTGATTTTCCAAATGAAAATTGTACGCCAAGTTTAAGCGCTAAACGGTACAAAGCATTGGTAATGCTAATCATACCACCTTGAGGATAAAAAGCACCCTCGTTGTGTTCTAGGTGTGAGATTAAAGAAAGCATTGCGGGTGCCTTGTAAGGGTTACTGCCATTGTATGTGGCAAAGCGATTAAATAACTGCACCAATTTAGGCGACTTAAATGCAGTTTGATTATATTCATTTAATGACTTGAATAAATATGCCAATTTCAACTTCCCAATTGCTTTAAAAATAGGCGCTTTAAAAAGCGTTTGAACAGCGTGTAAAGAATGTTTTAAAAAGATAATAGCAATGTGATTGTATGCTGTCTTCGCATCGTTTAAATATCGATATATATTTTGCGAAGGTTCATTGGTTTTCTCTAGTAACTCTGCAGCAAAAGCCTCCTTATTTGTATAGGCTTTGATACAAACTCCATCTTCATAAAAATAATTACAAGCAACTGCTAACTTTTTATAAGTGAAATACT
>JBILIO010000213.1:0-2661 GCA_044349915.1 Sphingobacteriales bacterium
GAAGCGGTGCGGGGCTCCTGCAGCCGAAACCACATTTTCTTCGATCATAATAGAGCCAAAGTCGTTTGCGCCTGCATGTAAGCATATTTGGGCTACTTCTTTGCCTACCGTTAACCAAGAAGCTTGTATATTTTCAACATTTGGTAGCATGATCCTCGATAAAGCGGTCATTCTAATGTATTCATCGCCAGAAATGGTGTTTTTTACGCCCCTGATTCTTTTTAAAAGGGTACCATCATCCTGAAAAGGCCAAGCAATAAAGGCTAAAAATCCTTTTGCATGTGCAGGTTTTTCGGATTGTACTTCTCTTATCCAAGCTAAATGCTCAAATCTTTCGTGTATGGTCTCTACATGTCCAAACATCATCGTAGCAGAAGTGGTAATATCGAGCTGATGCGCTGCACGCATTACATCTAGCCATTCTCTTCCGGTACATTTTCCCTTAGAAATTAACCTTCTTACGCGGTCGTTTAAAATTTCGGCTCCGGCGCCAGGTAAAGAATCGAGTCCGGCTGCTTTTAAAGCGGTTAGTACTTCGGTATGGCTGGCTTTTTCTAGTTTAGCGATATGGGCAATTTCTGGTGGACCTAAAGAATGCAATTTTAAATTAGGGTAGAGGTTTTTTAGCGATTGAAATAAATCAACATAATAGGCCAATCCTAAATCGGGATGATGACCTCCTTGCAGTAAAAGTTGTTCACCACCATAGCGAATGGTTTCTTCGATTTTCTCTTTATATTCTTCAATAGTGGTAATGTAGCTTTCTTCGTGGCCGGGCCTTCTAAAGAAATTACAGAATTTACAATTGGCTATACAAACATTGGTGGTATTGAGGTTTCGGTCTATAATCCAAGTAACTTCTTGCTGGTTATTTTTCTTAATTTTTCGAAGTTCATTCGCCACAAACATCAAATCTGGCGTGCTTGCATGATGATACAAATGAACTCCTTCTTCTATAGATAGGAATTCAAAATTAAGGGCTTTTTTAAATAGTTCGCTGGTATTCATTGGGTGCAAATATAGGTATTCGTGAAAAAGAATTAATTGGATAAAAAAATTATATTTGAATACCCTTATAACAGTATTTTTAAGAAAAGGATTTTTTCGACTTGATTTTATTTTTATTAGGCTAAATAATTGGTTTTAAGCAGGATATAACCTTAAATGCCAATGAAATTGATCAAAAAGAAATTAGAAAAGAAATAATATTACGATAAAAGAACAATATAATTAATGATACCATTCGAGAAGTTTGTTTTACCCAATGGTTTAAGGGTAATAGTGCAGGAAGATCATACCAGCCCAATGGCTGTTTTGAATATTATTTATGATGTGGGTGCAAAAGACGAAAATCCAGATCAGACAGGTTTTGCGCATTTATTTGAACACCTCATGTTTGGTGGTTCTATCAATATACCGTCTTATGATGAGCCTTTGCAAAGGGTAGGTGGAGAGAATAACGCATTTACCAATAATGATTTTACCAATTATTATATACAAGTGCCGGCTGTAAATATTGAAACGGCATTTTGGTTAGAATCTGATCGAATGTTGAGTTTAGCATTTTCGGAGAAAAGCCTCGAAGTACAACGCAATGTGGTAATTGAAGAGTTTAAACAACGCTATTTAAATCAACCATATGGCGATGTATGGTTAAAGTTAAAACCCTTAGCTTATCAAGTACATCCGTATCAATGGGCTACTATAGGTAAAGAAATCTCGCATATCGAAAACGCCCAAATGGCCGATGTAAAAGCTTTTTTTGCTAAACATTATAATCCTTCTAATGCAGTGTTGGTAGTAGCTGGAGCGGTTACGCTTGCAGAAGTAAAGAGCTTGTGCGAAAAATGGTTTAGCCCAATTCCAGCAGGAATTAAATACGAAAGAAACTTGCCAGATGAGCCAATTCAATTAGCCGAAAGAAGTTTAAAAGTTTACGCTAAAGTTCCTACAGATGCGATATACAAAGCCTTTCACATTGATAGTCGATTAAGTGGTTTATACAATACTGCAGATTTAATTTCTGATATTTTGTCTAGGGGAGAGTCGTCTAGATTGTATCAAAGTTTAGTGAAGAACAAAAGAATATTTAGTGAAATCAACGCCTATATTTCTGGAGATATTGAACCTGGTTTATTAATAGTAGAAGGTAAGTTAATGCCTGGAATCTCTATGGAGCAAGCAGATGAAAGCATTTGGATCGCTTTAGACGAAATGAAAACCGATAAAGTTCCAGTTAGAGAAATGCAAAAAAATATCAACAAACTGGTTTCTGCATTTGTTTTTGGTGAAATGAGTTTATTGAATAAAGCCATGAACTTGGCCTATTATGAGTTATTAGGCGATGCCAATTTAATCAATGTCGAACTCGAACAATATCAGCAAATAACAGTGGAAGCAATTCAAGCTTATGCTCAGCAAATTTTCAGAAAAGAAAATTGTGCTACACTTTATTATCACAGTCAAAATTAAGAAATTGAAAATGGACAGAACTATTGCACCTGCTGCATTTGAATTAGAAAATATTTCCTTATTACCAGCTCAAGAACACTTGTTGTCTAATGGCATGAAGTTGAATTATATCAATGCTGGAACAGAAGATTTAATACGAATCGAATTTATTTTTGATGCCGGAACGAATAGAGAAAATCAAACCCTGCT